>JAAYLU010000099.1 GCA_012521675.1 Synergistaceae bacterium
ACCGGATTCTGGTACGCGACTGCACGTCGTTCGGCCTGCCTGGTTACGTCAGGGTCGGCGTCCGCGCCGAGCCGGAGAACGACCTCCTGGTGCTCAAACTCGGCGAGTTTCGGAGGAGGGGCCGATGGGAAGGATAGTTTTCGTACTGGGGGGCGCGCGAAGCGGCAAGAGCGAATGGGCAGAAAAGCGAGCGCTGGAGATGGAAGCGGAGGGACGGGCCGTGGTCTACCTCGCCACCTGCGAACGCCGCCCGGGGGACGCGGAGATGGCCGACAGGATAACAAGGCACCGCTCCCGACGGCCGGGGACATGGCGCACCGTGGAGGCACCCTACTCCGTGGCGGAGGAGTTCGAGGGGCTTGGCCCGGGCACGGTCGTGCTGATGGACTGCCTCAGCCTGTGGGTGAGCAATCTGCTTCTCACGGTCCCCGAGAAGGATTACGGGGGCGCATCCGATGAGCTGCTGAGTAGGGTGGACGACTGCCTCAAGGCGGTCAGACGATCGTCCGCCGACCTGATACTGGTGTCCAACGAGACGGGGTGCGGAGTCGTCCCGTCGTCTCGGCTGGGCAGGCTCTACCGCGATATCCTGGGATGGGCCAACCAGGCCGCCGCCCGCGAGGCAGACGAGGTCTGGCTGCTCGTGGCGGGCCTGCCGCAGAGATTGAAGTAGTCCACGCACCGTTTTGCACTCTCCCGCCTGGCGGGATGACGACGATAAGGAGAAAAAATGACATCTCTTCAGCGAACGATCGACGCAATCAGGCCCCTGTGCGGGAAGTCGATGGAGGCCGCACGCAGCCGCCAGGGCCGGCTCACAAAGCCGCAGGGGAGTCTCGGACGGCTGGAGGAGCTCTCCGTAAGGCTCGCCGGGATAATGAGAACCGCTCGCCCCGTGATAAGCGACAAGGTAATACTGACGATGGCGGGCGACCACGGGGTTGTGGACGAGGGAGTCGCCCTGTACCCGAGGGAAGTCACGGTTCAGCAGGTATTGAACTTCCTCCGAGGAGGGGGAGGGGTGAACGTTCTCGGCAGGCACGTCGGAGCGAGGGTTGTCCTGGTGGATATGGGCGTCGATCATGACTTCGAGCCGGCGGAGGGGCTGCAGATCCGCAAGGTCGCGCGCGGCACCGCGAGCATGTTCAAGGGGCCGGCGATGACGCGCGAGCAGGCGGTTCAATCGATAGAGAACGGCATAGCCGCCGCGCTCCAGGAGGCCGAAGCAGGGATGGACATACTCGGCACCGGCGAGATGGGCATTGGGAACACAACGCCCTCCACTGCGATAGCGTGCGCGGTCACGGGAGTCGCCGTCCCGCTGGCGACGGGCAGGGGCGCGGGGCTGACCGACGAGGGGTTCAGGCGCAAGGTGGAGGTGATCGAGGCGTCGCTGGCGCTCCACAGGCCGGACCCGACCGACGGTCTTGACGTGCTGTCGAAGGTGGGAGGCTTCGAGATAGGGGGAATAACGGGCTGCATCCTCGGGGCCGCATCGCTCGGGATCCCGGTGGTGGTGGACGGCTTCATCTCGACCGCGGGAGCGATCATCGCCGCGCTACTCTGCCCCCCGTGCAAGGAGTACATGATCTACTCGCACAAGTCCGTGGAGGTCGGGCACGAGCACATGTTCGAGTTTCTGGACGCAAGGCCCCTGCTCGACCTCGGTCTGCGCCTGGGGGAGGGCACCGGGGCGGCGCTCGCGATCTCGGTCGCCGAGGCCGCGGCCAAGGTGCTGGACGAGATGGCCACTTTCGAGAGCGCCGGGGTCTCCGGTCCCCTCGAGTCCGGCGGGCTGACGGACGAGGGTTGAATTGAGAGCGCTGGGCGACTTCTTCGGGGCCCTCGGCTTCCTGACGATCCTTCCCTGCCCCAAACGCTTCGCCTCCATAGACGACTACAGCAGGATATGCGGCTGGTTCCCCATTGTCGGGGCGGTGCTCGGTGGCATACTCCACCTCGTGGCACGTTTCCTCTTTTTCGCCGTCCTCTCGCCGCTGGCGGCGGCGGCCTCGGTGACGGTCCTGTGGGCCATCTTGACCAGGGGCCTTCACCTGGACGGACTAGCGGACACCTTCGACGGCATAGGGGGCGGCTACGACCGGGAGTCGCGCCTAGCGATAATGAAGGACAGCCGCCTCGGCACATTCGGCGGCATCGCGATCGCCTCCGTGCTGCTGCTCAAGTCCTCTCTGCTGTCGGGCCTGGGCGGACACCTCCAAGCCCTGTGGCTCGCGCCCGTGACCGGGAGGTGGAGCATGATCATCGCAATGCGTTTCTTCCCGCCCGCCCGGCCGGGCGGCATGGGGGACACCTTCCGCGCACTCTGCAGGGGGCATCAGCTCATACTGGCCTCGCTGGCCGCACTTTGGGCTGTGCTGCTGCTCGGCGGACTGCGCGGACTACCGCTGCTGGTCATAGTGCCTGCCCTTGTGTACCTGCTTTCACGTTGGCTGTGCCGAATGCTGGGCGGCCTGACGGGCGACTCCTACGGCGCGCTGTGCGAGATAACCGAGCTGGCGACGCTGGTATTCTTCGCTGCTCTGTAGTCGAGAATTATCGGCAGATAAAAAACCTGTAGACCCTCTATTGACAAAGTAGACCGGATGGTCTAACCTGTCAGTCGCACTCTGATTTTTTGGTTAGGAGGTGCGACTTGAGAGCGCGTTTAAGGCGGCTGGACGAAGAGAAGAGGAGAAGCCTGATAGACGCGGCTATCGACGAGATAGCGGCCAACGGAATAGAGGGGGCTTCGTACAACAGGATAATCGAACGCTCCGGCCTCAGCAAGGGCGCGGTATACTACTACTTCGAGAACAAGGAGAGTCTGTACGGCATGGTCCTCGAGGAGGTGGAGCGGGAGTTCCTGGAGGCGGTCGGCACTCTGAAGATACCGGATGACAGGGACGCCTTCTGGGATGTGTGCGGGTCATACTACAGGAAAGCGCTCGACTTCGCTGTCTCGAATATGAAGACTGTGGAGGTGGCCAGGAGCCTGATTGAGCCGTCGAGCGGAGCGACGCCCGGCGCCCCCGCATACGAATCAGTAAGAAGGGTGATGCGGTGGGTCTCATACGCCCTCAGGAAAGGACAGGACCTGGGTGCACTTCGCTCAGACGTGGCACCCGAGCTTTTATGGAAGATGGTGCGAGCCATCGGTCACACGATGGACTCGTGGCTGTTCGACAGGCTCGACGACGAGGATCAGGTGGACGCAAAGGAATTCGTGGAGTTCGCGATGGATATGTACAGAAGGGTTCTTTCGCCGTAGTACGACCGGATGCGGAGGGTGCGTCTTTCACGGCTTCCTGTGCCGTGGGAGGAGCGGCGGACCTCCGACATGAAGCCGTCTTGCTGTTGGTCTAAATGTTTTTGAAAGGTTGGGGAGCGATGGTCAAGAAGTTATTTTCAAGGTTGAGCGTTCTGTTGTGGGTCGTGCTTATCTGCGCCGGAGGGGTTCTCATGGTGTTTCGGATCCATGCGAGGCTTGAGGCCGCCGCCGCGAACACGGCGGCTCTCGAGGCCGAGAAGGAGCCGGCCGTCCCGGTCGACGTCGAGAGAATCAAGCGGCGCGACTGGGAGATCTGGCGCAGCTACTACGGACAGGCCAAGGCTGGACGCAGCCAGTCGGTCTCCACCTATGTGAAGG
>JAAYLU010000100.1 GCA_012521675.1 Synergistaceae bacterium
CGCGCCGATGGCGGTTCCGTAGGCCTTTCCCTCTCTCCGCTTCTTCTCGTAAAGCGCCTTGAACACGGGGTCGGTCTGCGCCGCGACTACGGCAGACATCCAAAAGGCCCTCCTCAGAGAGGGAGATCCGCGCTTGGAGATGCGGGTCCTGTTTCCTTCGAAGGCGCCCGACTGCTTCAGCTGCGGGTCGAGTCCCGCGTAGGCGACCAGCTTCTTGGGGCTGTCGAAGCGGTCTATGTCTCCTATCTCGGCAAGCATGACCGCCCCGGTGACGGGACTCACTCCGGGGACAGTCGCTATCTCGGTGCCGAGCCCGGCCATGATCTCCGCTATCTTACCGTCGATCACGGCTATCCGCTTCTCGAAATCCTCCATGCTCTCCAAGAGCAGTCTCATCTCGAGCGCCAGGGTGTCGGCGGAGATTTTCACTCCTATGGACGAGGCTGCCGCCTCCTTGATCCGCCGGGCCCTCTCCTCCCCCAGACGCCCCCTGCTGGCCTCCTCGACAAGGCCGGTCAGGACGTTCAGGTCCATCTCCTTGATCTTCGCGGGGACGGCGCACTCCTTGAGGGCGGTGCGGGAGCTCAGGCAGAACATGTCGGGAAATACGGACTCGTACTCCGGGAAGACCTGGTCCATGACGGCCACGGCCTTGCGCTTCAGATCCGAGCACATGTCCCTGAAGGACTCCCTGAGGCGCGTCAGGTTCTTCAAGCTTACGATGTCTTCCTCGGCGAGGCGGGTGGACTCGAAGTTGCCGAACCTTATGGCCTCGGCGATGAGGAAGCTGTCGACGGAGTCGGTCTTTGTGCCCCTTATGTGGAAGTTCCTGAACCCGTCCGTCTGAATGGGATTGATGACGCGGACGGAGAACCCTCTCTCGCACAGGAAGGAGTAAAGAGCGAGCCAGTAGTGACCCGTCGCCTCCATCCCCGTCACCAGCTCCTCCTCCCCGGAGAGACGCCACTCGACGAAGGAGAGAAGCCTTTCGAAACCCTCTTTGGTGTTGGAAAAGCGCAGAGATTTCCCCATTCTCCTCCCGTCCGCGGCCACGATTCCGGCCTCGTGATGCTTCTTCCCGATGTCGATGCCCATGTACATCAATTCGCACACCCCCGTGCAAGTGATTTTGCAGGGCGGCCTCGCGCTCCGGCGGCGCACAACCTCCTTCGACAAGCGTGGACGCCGCATGTTCCGGGCGCCACATCCAGCTCATTCGTGCAGGGCCGCAGGTACGAGGCACCAGTCTCGCATTCGAGGTTTTCCCCCAAGGGATCTAACGGCGATACTCGGCCTGCATGCCATTATCGCAGTTGAGGAGGTCTTGTTGCACCTCTTGTGCGACGACTACATATTAGGAGGGATCCTGAGGTGTGCTCTCGGGGTCTCTGGGTCCTTCGCTTCGCTCAGGACGACAGAGAGGTCAGGACAACAGAGAGGCAGAATATTTTTATGAAATATTGACTGCTGCACGGAAATACCTTATACTCTCTTTGAGCGGACAGCTCGGTGCGGCTGACACCTAAAATCCGAAAGAGTTCGGGACGAATGAGCCCGATGTCGCTGGGCGACGAAAAAACCCATGATGCGCTTGGGACATATGAGCCCGATGCCGGCGGACGGCGATAAAATCAGCCATTGGAGGGGGTACGTCTTATTGTACCCCTTCTTATTTTTTGCGGAAGAGGCTTAGTCAAGTGATAACAATTCCTGAAGCCATCAAGATCGCTTACGATTCTGCCAGAACTTACAAAGACACCCTTCAAGACACAAACCTTCTGATAGCCTTCCGAGACTCAACTGCTATCGGCTTCATTCAAACCCTTTTTTACGCACGCCACTTTATGCACTTAACAGGCCTGAGAAGTCGAACCCTTTCGGCCGTTGGTTTTTACCGAAGCTGCTTAAAAGGTCGACTCAAAGCCGACGATATTTACTTCAGCGGCATAGGAACCACAGAGTTAAAACTTCGTGTTCTGCCTCACTTGCTTACAATGCCCTATAAAAGCTTGATGATTGGAAAGAGCGCGGACTGCGGCTTTCGGCTGTACACCGATACATTCCTTGGAACGACAATAGGGTCAATTGGCTTTATACCCTACAAAGGACGGTTTTACGTTCCAAATACTGTTTTGAAAGAAGACGTTCGCAAGTTAACCATAAAACCCGGGCCATTACTATTAGCTTGTAGCAAAAAGACAACGGACGAGCAATATATAACCGTCCACCGTCACAGTAGCGTAGCTCCCTCCGACATTCCTGCAGAGCTACAAGCTTTAATAATCAAATGAAGAATCAGACAGACAGAATCGAGGCCAAATAAAAAAGGGGCTGGTGTTAGGCCGGCCCTTTGCTCGGGGAATGAAATGCACTGGGTTGATCTCGGGGGTGGCGGTCCGCAAAAAGCGAGATCCCTCCGGTGCTGTGCACCGTTCGGGATGACAAGAAGCAGCTGCGCGCCGTTCGGGATGATAGGCCGATAAAGGCGAGATCCTTCGTCGCTACGCTCCTCAGGATGACAGCATGCAGTCATCCCGAAGACCGTGCCACTCTGTCATCCCGAGCGAATGCGAGACCAGCTATCGGATGTCAAGAGGCAAAACGAGAAAAATACAAAGTCGCAATAATAAGTTTCCATCGGTCAATTTGCGGACACGAACCTTGGCACAAGAATATGACCTCGAGCGACGGACACATAACATCAGTCCGTCGGCGTCGCAACCGGAGGACGGGCACATACCAGCAGCTCCGCTGACTTGAAAGTCAGGAGAAACGCACAGAGGGAACCCGTTGCGCACCTGCGGGGCGCCGGTATGCGGCGGGTGTCTCGCCTGAAACGCGGGATCAGGCCGCCGCGCTCAATCGCACCTCGTAAGGCCGCCGTCTCTTGAGAACGGAGTACACCACGCAGGCAAGCTTCCTTGCGACCGCGCCGATGGCGGTTCCGTAGGCCTTTCCCTCTCTC
>JAAYLU010000101.1 GCA_012521675.1 Synergistaceae bacterium
AGCTCAAGCACCTGCGCCTGGATGGTCACGTCGAGCGCAGTGGTGGGCTCGTCGGCGATTATCAGCGATGGGTTGCAGGCCAGCGCCATCGCTATGACCACCCGCTGACGCATTCCGCCGCTGAACTCGTGCGGGTATTCCCTGTAGCGGGCGCCCGGTATCTGCACCTTCTCCAGCATCTCGACGGCACGCCTCTCGGCCTCCGCCTCTGTCAGATCCTGGTGGGCGACGAGGGCCTCGGAGATCTGCAGTCCTACCGTGACCACCGGGTTCAGGGAGGTCATCGGGTCCTGGAAGATCATGGAGATGCTGTTTCCACGGATCTTCTTCATCTCCCGCTCGGGCAGTTTGAGCAGCTCCGTGCCGTCGAAGACTATCCTTCCGTCCTCGATCACTCCGGGAGGGGAGGGGACGAGCCCCATTATGGAGAGTGCGGTGGTGGTCTTGCCTGCGCCGCTCTCCCCGACGAGACCCAGGGTGCGCCCCCTGTGCAGGGAGAAGCCCAGGCCGTTGACCGCCTCCACGGTACCTTCGAATGTCTTGTATACTACGCTGAGATCGGAAACTTCCAAAAGGGCGTTCATAAAACTTCCTCCAGGCCTACTGGCGCAGCTTGGGATCAAGCGAGTCCCGCAATCCGTCGCCGAAAATGTTGAGGGCCAGCACGACTATGGAGATGGCGAGCCCGGGAAACACCGAAAGATAGGGCGCCTGGCGCAGGAACTGTCGCCCGGCGCTCAGCATGGATCCCCACTCCGGAGTCGGCGGCTGGACCCCCAGCCCCAGGAAGGAAAGGGCTGCTGCCGACAGGATCGCGTGAGCCACGCCGAGGGTGCTCTGAACGATTATCGGCGCCATGCAGTTCGGCAGAATGTTTTCGGTGATTATCCGAAAGTCGCTTGCGCCGACGGCCTTCGCAGCCTCGACGAACTCCTGTCCCCTAACTGTGAGGGTGGAGGCGCGGACGATCCGGGCGTAGCGCGGTACCTGGCTGATGCCCACGGCAATCATCAGGTTCACGAGGTTTGCGCCGAGGGCCCCGACTATTGCGATCGCCAGGATTATCTGCGGTATTGCGAGCAGGACGTCCATGCTTCTCATTATGATGTTGTCGAGACGCCCTCCGTAGTAGCCCCCGATGGCGCCGAATACTCCTCCGAGGATCGCTCCTATCCCGACCGCCACGAAGCCCACGTAGAGCGAGATGCGGCTGCCGTAAAGCACGCGGCTGAACATGTCGCGCCCGAAGTTGTCCGTGCCGAGGGGATGGGCCATGGATGGCCTCTGGAGCCGCGACTTCATGTCCGTCTTGTTCGGCTCGTACGGGGTCAGGAAGGGGGCGAATATGGCCACGAGGACCAGAATGATAATGGTCACCATCCCCACAATGGCCGCCTTGTTTCTCCTCAGACGGCGCCACACCTCCCACCATGGGCTGCGTCTCTTCTCGCGGGCCTTGCCTCCGGCCGACACGACGATGGAGGGCGAGCTGTTGCAGACGTTATTCATTGATTCCTCTCCTCTCCGTCATCTGGCCGCTCGGTACTGGGCCTTGATCCTCGGATCGAGCACCGCGTAGAGCAGGTCGACCATAAGATTCACTACGCCGACGCACAGGGCGAAGAAGAGCACTCCTCCCTGAACCACCGGGTAGTCGTGCTGGCGAATGGCGTCAACGATCAGCCGCCCCAGGCCGGGGATGGAAAAGACCGTCTCCGTCACCACCACTCCGCCGAGGGAGTGGCCGAAGTAGAGCCCCGCTATCGTGACCACCGGGATCATCACGTTGCTCAGTATGTGGCGGGTGAGGATGAGGCGGTCCGAGATCCCCTTCGCCTTCGCCGTCCGGACGTAGTCCTGTCGTATGACCTCGAGCATGCTCGACCTGGTCATCCTGGCTATTACCGCCATGGTCTGGACGCCGAGGACTATCGTAGGCATTATGAGGTTCTTCCAGGAGTCCATTCCGGACGAAGGAAGGATGGGGATGTAGATGGACAGTAACAGCATCAGCATCAGGGCTATCCAGAAGTTGGGTATTGAGAAACCCGCCAGTGCGATGAAGCTGCACAGGGCGTCCACCCATGTGTTCTGCTTAAGCGCGGCCATCAGGCCGAGTGGAAGGCCGATCCCCACCGCGAAAACCATTCCCAGGATCGCCAAAGTGAGGGTCGCGGGGAATCGTTCGAGGACCTCCTCTATGACCGGAGCGTTGGACCTTATCGAGCGCCCGAGATCCCCCTTGAGCGCGTTGCCCAGAAACGCCCCGTACTGAACGTAAAGGGGCCTGTTCAGGCCCAGCTGCTCCCTTAAATTGGCTATGTCCTCCTGCGTGGCGCTGGGTCCCAGCATCACCTCCGCCGGGTCTCCGGGGGAGAGGTGGACGATCGAGAAGATGACGATCGAGACTCCAAGTAAAACGGGTATGAGGAGCAGTATCCTCCTCAGGAAATAACGAAGCATAGGCAACACACTCCCGCATATTGTGAGCGCGGTCTCCCGGAGCGAGAGCTCTGGAAGACCGCGCGTTTGGACGTCCTGTTATTCAGCGAGGGAAACCCCGTGAAGGGGGGAGATGAAGTTCGGATAGGGCTTGAACCCTTCGACCTTGTTGGACGAAGCCGCCGTTATCTCCTGGACTGCGAGGAAGATCAGCGGGCACTCGTCGACTATCAGGTCCTGCGCCTCGACGTAGATCTGGCGGCGCGCGGCCTCGTCGAGCTCCGCGCCTCCCCTGTCGAGAAGATCGTCAAGCTCCTTGTTGGTGTAGCGGAAGCGGTTTGAGGAGCCTATGTTGACCGAGTGGATGATCGGCACAAGTCCGCCGTCCGCGTCGCCCGTGCCGGTCCATCCCAGCAGGAAGCCCCCGCCGATGCCCTTCGCGGTCTCGGTGAGCAGCGTGCTCCACTCCATTATCTCGATCTTCGCATTGACGCCGATGTCGGCCAGGAATGCCTGGATGAGCTCGGCGGTGCTGGTACGCTCGGTTCTCGCGTCGCAGAAGATGGTCATCTCGAAGCCATCGGCGAAGCCAGCCTCGGCGAGAAGCTCCTTAGCCTTGTCCGGGTTGTAGGGGTATACCGCCATCCTGTTGAAGTCGAAGCCCCAGATGACGGGGGAGAGCGGTCCCTGGGCGGGCATGCCGAGCCCGAAGTAGACCGCGTCCACTATGGCCTGCTTGTCCACGGCGTAGTTGATCGCCTGGCGGACGAGCTTGTTGTCGAGCGGCTTGGCCTCGACGTCCAGCCCAAGGTAGTTTGTCGCCATCGCCGGGCAGGTGTAGGTCTTGAAGTTCTCGTTCTGGCGGAAGTCGGCGAACTCGGCGTAAGGGAAGTTCGCGGGGATGAGGTCGATCCCGCCGGACTCGAGCTCTATCATCCTGGTGCCGTCCTCGGGTATGCTGCGGAAGACCAGTCTCTCGATCTTGGCGGGGCCGTCGAAGTAGTCGTCGTTGCGCTCGAGGATTATCTTGTCGCCCCTCGACCAGCTTACGAATCTGTACGGGCCACAGCCGATCGCAACCTTGCTGCCGTAGTCCGCCCCTGCCTCCTCAACGGCCTTCTGGTTCAGAATGACGGCCTCGTAGCGGGTGAGGCTCATCAGCATGGGAGCGTAGGGCCGCTCGGTCACGAGCTTGACTGTGTTCTCGTCTACGACCTCTACGGACTTGATCTCCTTGACATGCGACGCGCCGGGCGCGGCGGTAGCGGGATCTCTCATCCTGTCGAGGGTGAACTTGACGTCGGAGGCTGTCACCGGCTCGCCGTTGTGGAACTTGACGCCCTTGCGCAGGTGGAACACCCACGTCAGGTTGTCGGGGTTCTCCCAGTTCTCCGCAAGGTCCGGGATGATCTGCATCAGCTCGTTCACCTGCACCAGGTTGCTGTAGACCTGGCGGATGACGTTGGCTGAGTAGACATCGTTGACCTTGTGGGGATCCATGCTGGATATGTCCGCCACCTGCGCTACCTTGAGCTCCGAGGCGAAAGCCGATGCCGAGAAGAGCACGACAAGAGCCATCGCAAAAAACGTGATACGGGATACCTTCATTCACTTGCACTTCCTTCCTGTAGTATTTTAGTACTGAATTATTGCTTGTGTAGGATTGTATCATGTGGATGAGTGGAAAAACAAACCTCACCATATATGATGCAAATGTCTGAAATTTGCCATTGCGCCTAGCGAACTATAGGCTTGGCGACGATGGGCAGCAGATCGTGAATGTTCTCCGCCCTCTCGGGAAAAGCCGCAAGCGACTCCATGTCCAGCGCCCATACCTCCATAGGCGCGGCGGGGCGAATCAGCTCGCGTCTGAAGGGGCGTAGCAGCGAGATGAGCGCCTCCGCTTCCTTCTCATCATCGCAGACGAAGACAAGCCAGTTCACCGCGCTCTGGTCGAAGCTGTCATGATCCATGTAGCCGGGCAGGATCATCCTGCGCAGTACCTCCAGCGCCAGCTGAAAGCGTCCGATGGTGGACAGCAGGGCGTGTCCATTCGGCTTTTCGTGTACGGGTTGGCGGACGCAGAAGAAGCGGTCGGCGTTGAGCAGTCCCCATGGGTCGTTCGGTGAGCGAGGTATGTGGGAGTAGGACTGGAAGTCGTAGCGGCTCAGGTGCAGCAGGTCGGCCTCGAAGAAGGCAAGCCCCTCGCCCGATGCCTCCAGCCACTCAAACGCCGCGCCGGGAGAGGGAGGCGACTTCTCCCTGGCGGCCAGCCCTACCACGGGCCACTCATCCCTCATCCTCGCGAAGACCGGGTCGTCCGGCCAGAGCCAGGTCAGGGGATTCTCCGAGAAGATCCTCCCGTCCGGCAGGCTTGGGATGGGAAAGCGGGCGCGCGAGATGAATTCCTTCTTTCCCCATCGTTGAAGGTGCTTTCCGTCCAGCAGCAGACGGAGGCGGGTTCGGAAAAGGCAGGCATCCTCCGAGTCGATCTCGGTGCCGGGGAAGGCCGCCAGGTAGTTCGCCTCGGCGGTCTTGATGAACGCCCTTCTGCCATTGTCGGTCAGACGCCACGCCTCGGCCCCGCGCTCGACAAGGCCGGACTCGGCCAAGAATGACAGAGGCGCCGGGTCCTCTCCGGCCATGCGAATCAGCTTCTCCGTCCAGCAAGGATTGTCCTCGTCAAACAGAAAGAGAAGGTCAAGTCGATCCACGTGCTCACCTCCCCGTCGAGAATCCGACCCCCCAAAAGATTAGCGCCACGGGGCCGTTTAGTAAAGGGCCCGAGGGCTCTCATTGACTTCTCATGCGGTGAAAACTATAGTAATCCTATCCGCATCCGACGGGCTACCTGACGACAAAGGAGGTCGGTGTTCATGGAAAATGGAAATGTACTCTTCGCACTGAGCCTGACTCTGCTGGCCGGACTGTCCACAGGTATCGGCAGTGCACTGGCGTTCTTCACCAAGCGCACCAACACCCGCTTTCTGGCTTTCTCCCTCGGCCTCTCCGCCGGGGTGATGATATACGTCTCGATGGTGGAGATCTTCTTCAAGGCGCAGACCGCTCTTCAGTCCGCCCTCGGAGAGACCGAAGGAGCGTGGGCGACTGCGACGTCGTTCTTCGCCGGGATTATTGCGGTGATGCTGATCGACAAGTTCGTGCCGTCGGAGGAGAACCCGCACGAGCCGCACCGTGTGGAGGAGATCAGGGGGCGAGCGGGCGAGCTTGGACGAGAGCGGTCGCTTCTGCGGATGGGGCTGATGACCGCGATAGCCATTGCGATCCACAACTTCCCGGAGGGGATAGCGACCTTTATGGCCGGGCTGCAGGATCCCCACCTGGGGGTTCCGATAGCGTTCGCGATTGCCATACACAACATCCCGGAGGGGATAGCAGTCTCTGTGCCGATCTACTACGCCACCGGCAGCCGGAGGAAGGCCTTCTGCTACTCCTTCCTGTCGGGAGTCGCCGAGCCACTGGGGGCGCTGCTGGCATGGCTGGTACTGATGCCCTTTCTTACCGATGCTCTCTTCGGGGTGGTATTCGCGGCCGTGGCCGGGATAATGGTCTTCATCTCGGTGGACCAGCTCCTGCCGGCGGCGAGGAAGTACGGTGAGCACCATATTTCGATATACGGACTTGTTCTGGGCATGATGATAATGGCGGTGAGCCTGCTGCTGTTTCTGTAGGCGAAAGGGGGGCGTTTTATGAAATACAAGCTGGACGAGGAGCGGTTTTTAAAGGATCTCGAGCATTTGGTGAACATCGATAGCCACTCTTACGACCTGGAGGGGGTCGGCAGGATGGCGGCCTTCTTCGAGAAAGCCTTCACCGAGGCGGGATGGACCGTCAAGAGGGTGGACATAGGGCCGGAGGCGGGTGAGTGTCTGGAGATCACGAACGGCGCGGCACCGTACGACGCACTGATCCTCGGGCACATGGACACGGTCTTCCCGAGGGGGGTCGTCGCGGAGAGGCCCTTCACCCGCGACGGGGAGAGGGCGTACGGCCCCGGTGTCATAGACATGAAGTCCGGCCTGCTGTTCTCCCTTTACGCCGCGCGGGAGATCTCGGCGAGGGGGATCGCCGGGTCGTACTGTGTCGCGCTCAACAGCGAGGAGGAGGTCGGCTCGCGCAACGCCCGCCAGTGGATCGAGCGGCTGGCGAGGGAGAGCAGAGCGACGATAGTGCTGGAGCCCGCCAGGGCGAGCGGCAACCTGGTGAACGAGCGCAAGGGGATCGGGCATATAGAGGCGGTCTTCAAGGGCAGGGCCGCACACGCGGGGGTGGAGCCGGAGAAGGGTATAAACTCGGTGAGCGAGATGGCCAGATGGGTGATGGAGCTGCACTCGCTCGCCAGTCCGGAGCTCGGAACCACTGTGAACGTCGGGATCGTGTCCGGGGGAACCGGGGTGAACGTCGTGCCGGAGAGGGCCGAATTGACGGCCGATGTGCGTGTGAAGGTCGAGGAGGAGGCGGATCGTCTGGCCGCCAGGCTGGTGGAGCTTAAGGCGAGCCCCTTCACCCCCGGCGTGAAGGTGGAGGCGGAGCTGATCCTGACCAGGCCGCCGATGAACCCGGACGAGAGGACTTTGAAGCTGTGCGCTCTGGTCGACGATGCGGGGAAAGAGGCGGGGGTCGAGTTTGCCTGGCAGTCCACCGGGGGAGGGTCGGACGGAAACTTCACCGCCGCTCTGGGCATTCCCACAGTGGACGGCATGGGACCTATGGGGGGCAACTCTCATTCGGTAGACGAGTACCTGAACCTGGCAACCCTCTCGGCGAGGTTCGACATGCTCGTGAAGCTGCTGGAGCGTCTGCCGGGGGCGAAGCTCTAGCATGACGGACGAGCGCGCCTCGTTGCTCTCCACCAGGGAGATCCTTCGCATAGAGGGCGGGAAGTCGCGAAGGGAGGACGACTCCCTGCTGAGGGAGAGCCGCGTTACCTTGGTGCTGGACGGGGTCGAGGAGGTGACCGCCGTCTGCACCGCCGGTCACGAGGATTTCTGGGCTGTGGGGCATCTGAAGTGCCGTCGCCTGATCGAGCATTCGGAGGACGTGAGAAAATTAGATGTCTCCACCGGCGTCGTGTCAGTGGTGCGCAGCAGGCGGCTGGAAGGGCTGCCTTGCCCGAGGCGCCTGCTGTCGACGTCGGAGTCCGAGCTGGCCGAGGGGGTGGAGCAGAGGCTGGAGGGTGCGATCTCCGGAGGGCTGTGGATCAGGGCCTCGGTGCTTCGGGAGGGGGCCGCCTGGCTGGCCGAGGCTCCGATCTTTCGCGCCACCGGGGGCACTCACGTCGCCGCTCTGGTCTCGGTGGGCGGGGAGAGGCTTTTCATGGCCGAGGACATAGGGCGTCACAATGCGGTGGACAAGGTCGTCGGATGGGCTGTGATGAACGGCGCGCCGCTCGGGGAGTCCGCTATTCTCGTGTCCGGCAGGCTGCCGCTGGACATGGTGGTGAAGGCCCTCGCCGCGGGGATCCCGTTCATGGGGAGCGTATCGGCAGCCACAGCCGACGGGGCCGAGGCCGCGGAGAGAGGCGGCATGGTGCTGGCGGGATTCGTCAGGGGAGAGAGGATGAACGTCTACACTTTACCCGGGCTTGTCGTCCCCTGAGGGCTCGCCGTCAGGGTCCTTGAAGAAGGGGGGCCGAGGCGGGGACCGGGCGAACCAGGCAGCAGGCGAATAGCAAACACATCCTACGGAGGGCCGGAAAAAACCCGCCGCAGGACGCGTCCGCGCAGTATATGCTCAGCCGTCGTCGGACGGTGACACTTTTCAGGCCGGCGAAGATCATCGCCTCTTTTCGACGGTTATTCCAAGGCCTGGGCCATGGCCTCTTGCTCCTCGGCGGAGAATATACGGTCGAGGTCCAGGAAGATGATCAGCCTGCCGTTCACCTTCGCCACCCCTCTGATGAAGTCGGTGTTGACGCCGCTTGCGACTATCGGGGGAGTTGGCTCGATGGACTCGTCCGGTATTCGCAGGATCTCCGAGACCTCGTCGACGAGGATGCCTATATTCTGCCCCGACATGTTCACCACTATTATGCGGCGGTCGGCGTCCTCGGACTCGCTCCTGTCCGCCACGAGGAACCTCTTGCACAGGTCGACTATGGGAACAATCAGCCCCCTGAGGTTGACTATGCCCTCCACGAAGTCCATCGACCGTGGAATCGTGGTGATGTGCTGCAGCTTGACTATCTCGCGCACGCGGGATATGTCGATGCCGAACTCCTCTTTGCCGAGGCCGAAAACGACCAGCTGCTGTTCCGCCATTGCGAGTCCCCCTTTCTCTGCGTATGGTGAAAGAAAATTGTCTTAGTTATTCTAACGGACATTTTAACGACGAGAGGCAGGTTTTGTCAAAGCCGGACTCGCCTCCACCCTGAACCTCGCCACGGACTTCTCCATCTCCTCGGACAGCCTCACCAGGTCGGTCGCGGTCGCCGCCATGCTCTCGGTCATGCGGCCTTGCTCGTCCATGGAGCTGTTCATATGGCCGATCTGCTCGGCTATCTCCGCGCTGGTATGAGCGACGTTGTCCATGCCCGCGGTCATCTCCTCGGCGCTGGCCGACTGTTCCTGCATGGTCGCGGCTATGGACTGGACGTTCTCGCTTATGGCGCCGACCTTGACCACCACGTCGTCTATAGTCTCCTTGGTGGCCTTGGCACGTTCCACAAGCCTCCGGATCTGCTCCACGCTGCCCCTCTGATCGGCCCGGGCGTTCTCCGTCTTGTCCGCTATCTCGCCTATGACGCGGCCGACCTCGCCGGCGGCGCGGTTGGACTCCTCGGCGAGCTTCCTTACCTCCTCGGCGACGACGGCGAAACCACGCCCCGCCTCCCCCGCACGCGCTGCCTCTATGGCGGCGTTGAGGGCAAGGAGGTTGGTCTGGTCGGCTATGCTCGCTATTGTGTCGACAAAGCCGGTGATGCCGGACACGGAGGCGGCAAGGTCCTCCACCGCGGAGCTGACCTTGGCTCCGGAACAGGAGACAGCACCTATCATGTGAACCATCTCCTCCAGGGCCGTTCCTCCCTGCTCGGCGGCCGCGGATATCTCATGCGCTCTCTCGCCCGTCTCGGCCGCCGCTCGGGCGCCCGCCTGGGCGCCTGCTGAGACCTCCTGGATGCCGGCGTTGGTCTCCTCGACCGCGGTCGAGGCGTCGCGCGAGTTGGTCAGCACCCTGCCTGCAAGGGCTATTACCTCCTCGATGGAGGCGCTGCTCTGCTCCGCGGCGGCGCTCATGTCGGAGGCCCGTTCCAGCACGTTGCGGGAGCTGTCTA
>JAAYLU010000102.1 GCA_012521675.1 Synergistaceae bacterium
CCCTCGGACAGGGTCGACGAGTCTGCGCCCAAGGAGTACCTCAAGGCCGTGGTCGAGGCATTGCCGGAGGCCATAGAGGCGCTGCGCGAGGATCTTGACACGGAGCCGGAGTCGGCCTGGTTCAGCTCGATAGGCGCGGCATGGATGCATCTGCTCGGGACGCTCGCCTCCGACTACGGCAAGGGTTATCCTCTCTACATGCAGAGCCCCCTCTTCGCCGCCAAGCAGCTTGAGGCTCAGCTCGGCTCCTACACTGAGCTGCGACACGACACGATCCTCTACGAGAAGCCCAACTACGCGGAGCTGGGCGACGGATGGAACGAGGAACCGCCAAACCCCCTGCCGATGGGGCTGATAGAGCCCAACCTGCCCTTCTGGGGCGAGCTGCTCAGAGTGGTCGACTACATAGCCGACGGGTTCGAGGAAAACTACCTCTTCGAGCGCGACCTGGAGGAGTACGGCGCGCTGACCATGTTCCGCGACACGGTGGAGCGCTGCGGCCAGCTTGCAGCCAAGCAGCTCCAGGGCAAGAAGCTCACCGAGGAGGAGTACGAGTTCATCCGCCTATTCGACCTGGACTACATGGCGGCGGCCGCGGATGGATACGGCGGAATCCCCCCGGTGGACGTCTACCGCTCCGCCCTGGTGGTCGACATCCAGACGGTGAACCTGGATCCGATGGCGATCAGCGCGCCCGCGATACTCTACCAGGCCGTCTCCGAGCCGTCGGTCATGCTGGCGCTGGTGGGCAACGAGAACACCCCGAGAGTGCTGATAGGAATGGCGTTCGACCACAGGGAGTTCACTGGCCCGCACGGCCGCAGATTGACGGACAGCATGTGGAAGAAGCGCGTCTACGACAGGTACGACGAGTACTTTGACATCAAGGAGGGCGAGCACGCCCCGCTGCCAGAGAAGAACTTCTGGTACGACGGCCTGAGGCCGTAAAGGGGGCAATCCCGACGCGCAACGCATTTGTGTCATCCCGACGCGCAGCGCATGTTTGTCATCCCGACGACTGAAAGGAGGAGGGATCTCGGGTCCGTCACTGGCGGCATCTCCGAGATCCCTCCCCTCGGCCCTCGGGCCTCGGGATAGCGAACTACAAGGCTCGCGTTGCTCGCCTGTCGCCTGCTTACCGGCGCTTCGCGCCGTTTGGGACGACGAAACGAGGTTGCGCTCCTAAGTGACAGGCGGGCGATTCTATCGCCTAGAAACCTCGCCTAGCGCCTTACGGCTTAATGCCAACCCCGCAAGCGCGATCAGCCCGGACAGGGCCAGTCCGGGGAAGAGCGGGTCGAGCCCCTTCCAGAACAGCCCTCCCAGCGCGGTGCCGATAAGCCCGCCCGCGCCCGCGGCGAAGCCCCAGCCGTGCGACAGCCTCCCCGGCCTGAAGACGGCGGCGAACAGCAACCACAGGATGCCGGCCGCTCTCAGACCCATCCCCAGGTACGACCACTGTAGAATCAGGGCCCCGTGCGACGCGCACGCGGTCGCGCTGCCTGCGAACACCACGATTAGTACGGCTATGCGTCCGGCGGACAGGACTTTCGCGTCGTCGAACCCGGCGGCGAGCTTCGTCTTAAGCAGGACATCCTGCACAAAGTTTGTGGAGACGCCTATCGCTCCGCCCACGGCCGTCCCCAGTACCGTAATCATTATGCCGGACCACAGAAGTCCGCCTATCATCGGGTGGAAGTACGTGCGTATGAAGAAGGGGAGAGCCTGGGACGGCTCTATCTCCACTCCGGACGCCCGCAGTGCCAGCCCTATCCACACGCCCAGCACCCCCATCGGGGCGGTGAGGGCGGCGGAGATGAGGCATCCTTTCCTGGCTGTCTCGTCCGACGAGGCGGAGTAGATCGCCTGGATGTATATCTGCCCGCAGATTATGCCGGTGAGCAGCGATGCGAAAGAGCCCAGGTCCGTCCCGGCCCCCCTGGAAAGGGGATGAAAGAAGGGAAACGATGGCAAAGAGGACACGATGGCAACGGGAGTCCAGCCGTCCATCACGGCCGCGCCGACGCACATCAGCATGACCGAGTAGAGGAAGATCATCTTGGCCGCTCCGAGCCTGCTGAAGCTGCTGATCCCGCCCCCGAAGACGAACGCAAGTATCAAAGCTCCGATGATCAGCGATGCCGCAGTGCTGGATATTGGGAAGATCGAGCGCATCAGGGCCACGCCCGACAGGTACTGGGCCACCAGAGACAGGAAAGAGCCCGAGGCGGTCGATATCGCAACCATCACCGCCGTACGCCCGCCGAAGTGCCCCTCCAGAAACTGCGGAAGCGTCACTAGTTTCGCCAAGCGCAGGGGGGCGGCGAACCATACGCCAAGCACGAGGCAGGCAGCGGTGCAGCCCAGTGAGAACCAAATCGCTGCGACGCCCCACTGATAGGCCATCTGTGCTGTCCCTACCGTGGAGGCGCCGCCTATGAGCGCCCCGAGGATTATCCCCGACACGCCGCCGGCGCTCGCCTTTCTGCCCGCCACCGCGAAGTCGGACGACGACGACACTCCCCTGGATGCGAAGAGACCCGAGATAAAGAAGGCAACGAGCACAGCGGCCGCGGAGAGCATGAACAATAGAAACACCTTCCTGACATGTATTTTATATTTGATCGACACTCGGATAATTATACACGTCTCCCGCCCGGTCGCGAAACTGCCCGGGGCGGAGATCCCTCTCATTCACTCGGAATGACAAAGAGGATGCTTACTATAGACGAGAAAAAAGAATTCGCGGTCAGCAAAAAAACTTTTAGCAGCTGCTGCGACGCCCCGAACAGTCGCCTAGGACGTATCTGCCTCCAGTTGTAGAGAGGGATCATTAGTTTTTCGAATGGAAGCCTTGACAACCAAAAAAATAATGTTTATACTGACCTAAAAATAATTTTTTTGAGGTATTTACTGAGAAACTTATCTCAGTATCAATGAGTCTAAATGCTCTTGAAACAAGAGGGAAATGGTATCGACGATTAGCGCAGGCACTGCGCGACAATACAAAGGTGAAGGTGAATGACATGGTCGAGGCAAAAGAAGAGCTCAGCGTCTATCGTCCGTTGGTCTCTCTTATCGCCGCTCAGTTCGGGCCTCTCTGCGAGGTGGTCCTGCACGATTTCAGCCAGACTTACGACAGCTCTTATGAAAAAACTGTGATAGCGATAGAGAACGGGCACGTCACCGGAAGGAAAGTGGGGGACTGCGGAAGCAACCGCGGTCTCGAAGTGTTGAGGGGCACGAGAAAAAACGGCAACAAGTACGGCTATTACGTCCGGACAAAAGAAGGCAAGCTGCTTCGCTCCTCGACCCTGTACATCCGAGATGCGGAGGACCGTGTTATCGGTGCCTTTTGCATCAACCTCGACGTGACGGACCTGGTCAACGCGGAAAAGTTTTTGCGCCTGTTCTGCATGACGGGAGAGAGCGACCTGAACGACGAGATCGAGGAGGTCGACGAGGTATTCGTCAACAACGTCTCCGAGCTGCTTGAGGCGCTCATCGAAAAGGCTCTCGTTGCTGTGGGCAAGCCGGTCGAGAGCATGACCCGGTCTGACAAGGTGGACTTTATCGGGTACCTTGATCAGCGAGGCGCATTTTTAGTTACAAAAGCGGGAAACAAGATATGCGAGTTCCTGGGCATATCAAAATACTCGCTTTATTCATATCTAGACGACGCCAGGTCCGAGAAGAATTAAAATCTACCTGTAGAAGGGCGGGTTGAGCAGTCGACAAGGGCATCGTCAAATGGACCGGAGGTGGAGAGCCAGACAAAATACTCATATTTCCCGGAAGGACAACGATGGTTAAAGCGGCGGTTCCTGCTCGAACAACGGGTTTTATTATCGTAGATGAGGAGGTATCACAATGGTAAAGAAGAGAGTCTTTTTTGCGGTGATTATTGCGATCTTTGTCCTATCGGCGGCATCGACCGCATTTGCGGAAAAGAGAACCGATGTCAACCTCTACAGCAGCACGGTCTCCACGCTGGATCCCCACTCCACGACCTTGGCCACTGATGTCTCGCTTCACAACCAGATATATGAAGGCCTGGTCTTTATGGACGACAAGGCCCAGCCACACATGAGGGTGGCGGAGGCATTTGAAGTCGGCGAGGACGGCCTTACATACACCTTCCGTATTCGTGATAATGTCAAGTTTCACAACGGCGACACTCTCACGGCCTCGGACTGCGCTTTCTCGGTCAAGCGCGCCATGACCATCGCGAACATGGCAAACTATGTCGCCGCGATTGAGGATGCGGAGGCGCTTGACGACCATACTTTCGTGATCAAGCTCAAGGAGCTGTCCGCGCCGTTCCTGGTGAATATCTCGCAGATCCGCATCATCAGCGAGAAGGCCGTGACGGACGCGGGAGAGGGCTTCGGCATCGACATAGTTCACTGCGGAACGGGGCCGTACAAGCTTCTCTCGTACGACCCGAACGTCGAAATAGTGCTCGAAGCCTTCGAGGACTACTACCGGGGCGAGGCGCCGATAAACAGGGTAAACGTCAAGACCATAACGGACGAATCCGCCCGCCTTATCGCGTTTGAAACAGGCGAGCTCGATTTCATAGCCGTCCCGTCGGCAAACTGGAACAACATAGTCGAAAGCGACCAGTTCACCACCTATATCGCGCCTTCGACGAAGGTGATTTATTTCGCTCTGAATTTCTACAAGGGCGGCGTCTTCGAGAACAAGAAACTGAGACAGGCGGTCCACTACGCTCTGGACCGCGACGCCATAAACGTGATCGCTTACGATGGGATCGGAGAGCCGGCCTACTTCATGTGCAACCCCGATTACATCAACTGCGCCCCCAACGACTCCTTCCAGTACACCTACGATGTGGAAAAGGCCAAGGCCCTCATCAAGGAGGCGGGCTATCCCGACGGAGTGCATGCCGGGACGCTGCTGACCGCGAACAGGGACTTTCTGCCGAAGGTCGCGCAGGTCCTCCAGGGCATGCTCTCGGAGGTCGGCATCACCTGCGACATAGAGATCCTCGAGGGAGCGTCGGCCTCCGCCAGGGGAAGGGTCGGCGATTTTGACATCTACACCAACAACAACCTCATCGTGCTCGATATGGACGCTTTTTCCCGCTTCGTCCACTCGAGAAACCTGAAGGCGATGATCGTGAAGTACGACGACCCCGAGATTGACGATTTTTTCGATCGCGGCGCAAGGGAGATGGACGTTGAGAAGCGAAAGGCCATCTACAAAGAGGCGGACAATTGGATCAAGGATTACGCTGCCCACGGCACGCTCTTTTACGTAAGGACCCCCTATGCATGGAACAAGGATCTGAACGCGTCGGCCGGACTGCTCTACTACTACGTCTATGACTGGAACTGGAAATAACCTTTGTGGATAGCGTGAAACAAGGGTTTTCGGCGGGGCGTCGCCCCGCCGAAAACCCAGGCCCGTCCATGTATTTCAGATAGTGGGAGGGGAATGGTCCTATGCATCGCTATGTTTTTAAACGAATATTGATGTTATTCCCTGTGCTCATAGGTGTAATAGTCATCATTTTCTTCATAATGTATCTGACCCCGGGCGACCCCGCAAGCATCATCCTGGGGCCGACGGCCCCGGAGGAAGCTGTCGAAAAGCTCAATCACGAACTGGGATACTACGACCCCTTTATCGTGCGGCTGACCAATTACGTGGTAAACCTGGTCAGCAAACTGGACTTCGGCAACTCGTACAGATCAAAGAAACCTGTGCTTGACGAGATCCTGAAGCGCATGCCCATCTCCCTGCTGGTGGCTTTCAACGGAATACTGTTCGCTTCGATCGTGGGCATCACGGTCGGAGTTATCTCCGCCGTGAAGCAAAACACGATCTGGGACACGGGACCGACCGTGATCGCCATGTTCTTTGCCGCCATGCCCCTGTTCTGGCTGGGAATGGTGCTGCTCTTTTTCTTCTCGCTCAAACTCGGTTGGTTCCCCTCCTACGGGGTTGGTTCATGGAAAGGGTATGTCCTGCCCGCGCTCGCGATAGGCCTGCCCTACGCGTCGAGGCAGATGCGCTTCACCCGGTCCAGCATGCTGGAGTGCATCAGGGAGGACTACGTGAGGACCGCCAGGGCCAAGGGCGCCCCGGAACGGATTGTAATATGGAAACACGCCCTGAAAAATGCGCTGCTGCCCGTCATCACGGTCATGGGCAACAACTTCGGCGCCCTTTTCGGAGGGGCCGTCGTAACGGAAACCCTCTTCTCCATTCCCGGGATCGGCTCGTACATGGTCATGGGGATTACTACCCGCGACCTTCCCGTAGTCACCGGATGCGCAATTACGATAGCCTTCATTTACAGCCTTGTAATGCTGTGGGTCGACCTGATGTACGCCTTTGTCGACCCCCGTATCAAGGCTAAATATTCGGACTGACCAGCTACTCGATAAGGTGGTGCCCGTATGGCTTACGATGATAAAAAGCCCCTGAAGAGCGGCAAGTACAAGGAGATTTGGCGTCGCTTCAAAAAGAGTAAAAAAGGCCTGGCAGGATTGTTTATAATCCTCGTGATTTTTCTGGTATCCCTGGGCGCCGACCTGATAGTGCCCTACAATGCAGCCATAAAGCAATCCTTCACCGAAAGACTTCAGCCCCCTTCGGCGAACCACTATTTCGGCACCGACGGCTATGGCCGTGATCTGTTCGCCCGGGTTATCCACGGAAGTCGCAACTCCCTGTCGCTGGGTTTCTTTTCAACCTTCATCTCGATAATCATCGGCACAATACTTGGAGCAGCGGCAGGCTACTGGGGAGGGCTGCTGGACAACCTGATAATGCGTTTTCTCGACACGATAAAATCCATCCCTCCCATGATGATGGCTCTCGCCATAGTGGCGGCCCTCGGGGCCAGCTTTACAAACCTCTTGATAGCAATAACCGTCGCACAGGTCCCCACGTTCGTCCGGATGGTCCGTTCGGCCGTCATAGGCATCTCCGGGTTCGAGTACACAGAGGCGGCGCGAGCCGGCGGTACGAGGGACATGCGCATAATACACAAGCACATCATACCCAATGCGATGGGAGTCATAATCATCCAGGGGACGATGAGCATCTCGGCGATGATCCTTCAAGCCGCAAGCCTGAGTTTCATCGGCATGGGGATACAGCCGCCCTCCCCGGAGTGGGGAGCGATGTTGTCCGAGGCGAGGGAATACATGAGAGTCGCCCCCTATTTCATGTTCTTCCCCGGTATCGCCATCATTCTCTCGGCACTTTCGATCAACCTGCTCGGCGACGGGTTGCGGGATGCGCTTGATCCGCGCCTGAAATCCTAGGAGGGTAAAGCATGGATGACTACCTGTTGAAAGTCGACGACCTGTCCGTCATATACAAAACAGATTTAGAGATTGTATACGCTGTGAACAACATATCCTTTTCAATGAAAAAGGGAGACACCCTTGGCCTTGTCGGCGAGACGGGGGCGGGAAAGACCACGACCGCGCTGACGCTGATGCGTCTCCTCCCCGGGATCACGGGAAAAGTATCGACAGGCTCCGTTCATTTCGAAGGGAAAAACCTCCTGGAGTTGCCGGAAGGGCGGATGCAGTCCATCCGCGGCGAGAAGATCAGCATGATCTTCCAGGACCCAATGACGAGCCTCAACCCGGTCTTCACCGTGAACGAGCAGATATCCGAAACACTCGAACTGCATAACAGCATGAACAGGACGAAAGAAGAAATTCAAGACAGGGTGGACGAAGTGCTCAGCATGGTCGGCATATCTCCGGACAGAAAAAAGGAATACCCGCACCAGTTCTCCGGTGGCATGAAACAGCGGGTGGTAATAGCAATGGCCCTGGCCTGCGAGCCCATGTTGCTGATCGCGGACGAGCCCACAACGGCCCTGGACGTGACCATACAGGAACAGGTCCTGTTTCTGATGCGCGATCTCAGGGATCGCCTGAACACCGCCATGATCATGATCACCCATGACCTGGGGATAGTAGCTCAGACCTGCGACAATGTGGCGGTCATGTACGCGGGCGAGATAGTAGAATATGGCACGGCCTACGATATCTTCAAGGGAGAACGCCACCACCCCTACACCACGGGGCTGTTCAATTCGATCCCGGACTTGGAGAGCGAGTCCAAAAGGCTCGCCCCCGTGCCCGGCCTCATCCCCGACCCGACCGACCTTCCCGGGGGATGCAAATTCCACCCCAGGTGTCCTCATGTGATGGAAATCTGCGAACGCGTGCATCCTTCATATTCGAACAACGGCTCTCATAGGGTTTTATGTCATCTCTACGCAGGGGGTGATTGACCAGTGACTGCGGAAAACCATTCTCTCATAGAAGCAAGGGGCCTGAAAAAGTATTTTAAGGTGTCCAAGGGAAACCTGCATGCCGTAGACAATGTCAACTTCGAAATAAAGCAGGGGACCACTCTTGGCGTGGTGGGCGAGTCGGGCTGCGGAAAGAGCACCCTCGGGAGGACGATACTTCGCTTAATAGAGCCGACCGCGGGCGAGATATTCTACAACGGGGAGAACATCGTCGGGTTCAGCCCCAAGAAGATGCGCGAGATGAGAAAGAATATGCAGATCATCTTCCAGGATCCCTACTCGAGCATTAACCCGCGCATGTCCGTCTCCGAGATCGTCGCAGAATTCATGGTCGTAAACAAGACCTGCTCTTCGAAAAGGGAGCTGAGGGAAAGAACCTCGGAGCTGATGGAAATAGTCGGGCTTGCCGAGCGCCTCGCCGACGCTTATCCCCACGAGCTTGACGGGGGGCGTCGCCAGAGAATAGGGATTGCACGCGCCCTTTCCTTGAACCCGAAGTTCATCGTCTGCGACGAGCCGGTCTCCGCCCTGGACGTATCCATACAGGCGCAGATCTTGAACCTGCTCATGGACCTGCAGGACGAATACGCCCTCACCTACATGTTCATCACCCACAACCTCTCGGTGGTCAAGCATATATCGGACGAGATAATGGTCATGTACCTGGGGCACTGCGTCGAGAAAGCGCCCTCGAAGGAGCTATTCAAAAACCCGCTTCATCCTTACACCAAGGCGCTGCTGTCGGCTATTCCCATCCCGGACATAGACAGGCGAAAAAAAGAGATCCACCCGATAAAGGGCGAGGTCACAAGCCCGATCAACCCCAAACCCGGCTGTCGTTTTGCTCCAAGGTGTCCTCTGGTCTCGAGCGAATGCACCGGGAAGGACATAGAGCTAAGAGATTTCGGGAACAGCCACCTATGTGCCTGCGTGATGATCTGAAAACTTGAAAACAAGCAAAAGCTTCTCTTGAAGAGAGAAAACCTGACGGAGGGAAGTGGTTCTTTTGAAGAAACATTCGGTAATGTCGCCGACTTCATGCATGGGTTTGGTGGGAATCAATGAACAGGCGTACAGGGACGCATTTCGTTTCGGGATCGACTCCATAGCGGCCGATGCGGGGTCACTTGACCCCGGCCCCTTTTATCTGGGTGAAGGCCTTCCTCATGTCCCCAGGTTCCAGATGAAAAACGACTGCCGGATAATGATGGAGGGACTGGAGATAACAAAGACCCCGATCGTGATGGGCAGCGCCGGAGGCTCCGGCGGCAGGCCGCACATAGACTGGCATCTTGATATAATGCGCGAGATAGCCGAGGAGAAGGGGAAAAAATATAAAATAGCCATCATTGATACCACCCTGGACAAGGAATACCTGAAGAAGAGGGCCCGCCAGGAGAGAATTGAAGGATGCCAGCACAACCAGATCCTGACGGAAGAGATGATCGAGGATGCCACGGAGATCGTGGCCCAGGTCGGAGTGGAGTCGATAATAAAAGCCCTCGACCTGAACCCCGACATAGTCCTTGCGGGCAGGGCCAACGACAACGCCTGCTTCGCGGCGGAGCCAGTGCGTCAAGGCTTCGACAAGGGGCTCGCCCTTCACGCCGGGAAGATACTTGAATGCGGCTCTGCGAGCGCGCTTCCCAAGCCCGGCTCAAAAATAATGAGGACTCCGATGATCGCGTCGCTCGAAGAGAACTCTTTCACCATAGAGCCCGCCACCGACGATTGGTACTGCACCGTCCGATCGGTATCGGGGCACGAGTTCTACGAGAGAACCCACCCTCAGATTCAGCTTGAACCGGGCGGCACGCTGGACATGTCCGCCTCCTTCAAGACCCGGGTGAACGACAGGAGCGTGAGAGTGGAAGGCTCTGCTTGGATCGACGACACGGAATCCTACAAGGTCAAGCTGGAGGGGGCAAGAAGAGTTGGCTTCAGAAGCCTTTTCATGACAACGGCCAGGGACCCGAACTTCATCCGCCAGCTCGACTATGTCTTCGACTTCACCAGGGAGAGGATCAGGGACAAGTTCGCGCCCATGGGGCTTGAGCTGGACAAGGACTATCATGTAATCTTCCGCGTTTACGGTAAAAATGCGGCGATGGGGCCCTATGAACCATTAGCGGCGCAGGTAGGTCACGAAGTCGGCTTGAGCATGGAAATAGTCGCCCCGACGCAGGAAATGGCCCACGAGATCGCCTACTTTGGAAAGTACGGCCTGGTATGGTGCAACTACCCGGGCAGGACGACCATCTCCGGGAACGTGGCGTACGTCTATTCGCCGAGCATCGTCAACATCGAACCCGCCTACGAGCTTTCGGTTCATCACATCCTTCCCGTTCCGGCGGACCAGTCCCTGTTTCAGATAAAAATCACGGAGGTGGGCTAATAATGAAACTTCGAGAGCTGGCCCCGGTCATAAGGTCGAAAAACGCGGGCCCTTTCTGGTACACGATAGACGTGATCTTTGACAACGCTGAAATCTACAACGCCGTGAAAGAGTCAAAAATAATAACCAGGGAGCTCATCGCGGAGAGATACAACAACATTGACGTCGACAAGGTCAGTGAGATCATCTTCTTTGACGAGGGCAGGGGTTTCAAGGTGAACATTCGAAGGCCATACAGCTCCGGCAGCCCCTACGACTACGATGTGCTGGGGATGAACCAGCACGCCCCCATGCTCGACATAGACATACCTTTTCACAGGGTATGCCCGGGCGCGACGGGCAAGAATTAGGGTGCCCTCGCAGGGGTTTCCCTTAAAAATCGAGCGAAAAAGTGTTTGACCTCGATGCTTTCTGCCGCGATCTGGAGACGATCGTCAACATAGACAGCAACTCCATGGATCCCGCGGGAGTCAATAGGGTCGCCGACTTCCTGGAGACCGGGTTCAAGAATCTTAAGTGGCATACCTCCCGGTACAGGCTCCATGAGGAGGCCGGCGACTACTTGACGGCCGCGAACCGCGAAGCCGACCGATACGACGTACTGATGATCGGTCACATGGATACGGTCTGCCCCGCGGGCGCGGCCCTCGCAAGGCCCTTCAGAACGGACGGCGCCATGGCTTACGGCCCGGGAGTCTCCGACATGAAGGCCGGGACCCTGGCCATGTATTACATCGCCAGGGAGCTGCCTACCGACGTACTCGACGGCCTGAACATCTGCATCATAATGAATCCCGACGAGGAGATCGGCAGCATCTACTCCCGGTACATGACCATGGAGATCGCAAAGAGGACGGACTATGCCTTCGTGATGGAGGGAACCGCACTGAATGGCGTCTATACCACCAGGAGGTGCGGAAACAT
Source organism: Synergistaceae bacterium (assembly GCA_012521675.1). Lineage (NCBI taxonomy): Bacteria > Thermotogati > Synergistota > Synergistia > Synergistales > Synergistaceae > Synergistaceae bacterium. Next base: position 11,631 of record JAAYLU010000102.1, read on the forward strand.
GAACGTGGGCGTTTCGTTCAAGGGCATTCCCCAGCACTCCGGCTACATCCTTGAAAAAAGAAACGCCAGCGCCGTGGTCGAAATGGCCCGCTGGATACTTGCGGTCAATGCCCTGACAGACCCAGGGACTTTCACCACTGCGAACGTAGGGCTGGCGGAGGGCGGTGAAGGGGCCAACATAGTCCCCGCCCATGCATCGATGACTGTGAACTTCAGGTTTGCCGAGGCGTCCAGGCCCGAAGCCATACTTCTGCAACTCGAAGACCTTCGGAGGACTCCCTCGGTGGAAGGGACGACGGCGGAAATATCGGTGTTGAGCCGCACTCCTCCCATGGTGCCGACGGAGGACACGGAAAGGTACATAAAACGGGTTGAAAAAGTCTTCGATCAGATAGGGCAGCCCTTTTCCCTGATAGACCTGAGGGGAGGCAGTTCCGACGGCAACTATATCGCGAGCACTGGCACAATATGCTTGGACAGTTTGGGGCCGAGGGGCGGAGGAGGGCACACCGAAAACGAATACCTCCACCTGGACCAGGTAGAGGAATGCATAGTACGAATGGTGCATTTAATAAAAGAGATAGCCGAGTTCAAAAGGAGCACCGCATAGCGACCGACACTAACGGGAAATACGCCCGTTCGGTCGTCTGCTTGTGTCATCCCGACAAACAACGGGAGGAGGGATCTCGGGCCTGGCGGCGGGTCTGACTTGAGATCCCTCCGGCGCTTCGCGCCGTTCGGGATGACAGAGGGCCCGTTCGATCGTCTGCTCGCGGCCTGGGAACCGGCCGCATAGTGATCGACTAGGCTCGCTTCGCTTCGCCTGTCGCCTACTAGAACTTGCCTTTGCGCAGCACCCATTGCGGGGCCATGGTGGAGTCCATGTGAGCTTTTCCTATAATCTCCCACAGGACGGCGAACGCGGACCAGACTCGCGATGCCAGCATGAATATCGGCATGATCGGAAGCAGGGGGAGGAACCACTTGTCCTCCTCCGGCCTCTCCGACAGGAAGAAGAGAGTCAGAAAGTAAAACAGGACGCCGATGACGAAGTAAAAGCAGTAGACCAGGCCCATGACGAGCATGATAGTCCATAGAGGGGCGGTCAGGAGCAGGAAGAAGGTGTACAGCAGAAGCAGCATCGGCGTGACGATCTGGAAGAACAGCCCGCTTAGGACTGTCACTATAAAGTTGGGCCACCCGATCAGCCTGGGGGTGAATCCAAGCCAGTGCTTGCGAAAGTACAGGTAGAACAGGTCGCCGTCCCAGCGCAGCCTCTGTTTGAAGAAGCCGCGCAATGTGTCGGGCGAGTCCGTGTGCCCCATAACCTCAGGGTCGAACAGGATGCGCAGCCCCTTGTGCCTTCCGAAGTAGTTCTTCAGCCGCATGGTGATGTCCAGGTCCTCCGCCGTGCCGCTGTCCCAGCCGTAGAGCAGCTCCAGGAAAGACCTGCTGAAAACCCCGAACGCTCCGGATATGATATTGACGGTGTTGAACTCGCTCAAGCCCGTCCTTGCGCCGACTATGGACAACATGTACTCCAGCCCCTGGAGGGCGGCCACCGGGGAGTCCCTCCAGTTGCGCACCCGAAGCCCGCCGGAGAGGGCGACCACCCTCTCGTCCGCGAAGTGGCGCACGGAGTTGGCGACCATGTTGTTGTCGAAGGAAGAATCACCGTCGAGCGACATTATCACGTCCCCGTCCGCGAGGCTCATCCCCGCGTTCAGAGACGACACCCTGCCCCCCCTCTGCCACTTGGGGAGGATGAGCAGCTCCCTGTCCGGAAGGGACCCGACCTCCGGAATCATCTCGTAGGCGGCGTGATAGGTGCTCTTGTTGACCGACGCTCCGTCCAGCACGACTATGATCTGGATGTGCCCCTGGTAGAGCTGGTGCGCCACGCTGCGTATGGTGAGCTGAATGTCCCTTCCCTCGGAGTAGCAGGTGACGATGCAGGAGACGCGGGGGAAGTGGTTGGGCCTGTAGGGCGTCTCCTCCCTCCTGCGCATTATATATCTCAGGATCCCCGAGAAGACCAGGATATAGTACGGCAGCTCGAAGAAGACTATCATAGGGACGAACTTGAATACCACCACCCAGACCTCGGAGATCAGCGGGTCCTCCAGGAAGGCCCTCAGGCCGTTGACGAACAGCAGCAGCCAGTCGCTCAAGAGGGCGACTCTCCCCTCAGCCGGGCGACCAGCAGCCTCGCCCCTTCGTCCCTGTTGAACTCCTCCGGTATGCCGGTAAGCTTCAGGTCAAGCTCCATTCTCGACCCATCCGGCTGCACCGTCAGGTCGGCGAGGGCCTTTATCCTCTCCGCCAGCACATGTCCGCCGTCGAGCGGCGTCTTCGGCAGCAACAGCAGCAGGTCCCCCTGCTCCGTGCGGGTGCTGACGTCGGTGGTTCGGATCATGTCGCGCAAGCGCTTGGTGACCGTCCCGAGCACCTCCATCCCCGTCCTTCCTCCCTTCTGCCGCATGAAGCTCTCGAAGTTCGGGAAGGAGATCATCACGACGCAGAAGGGCTCCACCGGCGGTCGAGAGGCCAGCCTCAGCATCCAGTCCAATATGTGCATGAAGGGCTGCGGTTTCATGTAGTTCAGAGTGTCCAGAAGCGCGTAGACATCCTCTATCGCGCCGGTCCGCGCCGCCAGCACCCCCTTGTCGGACAGAGAGTACATCCGGAAGTTCCTCGGGACCAGCTCGTCCGTCATGCTCCAGTTGCCGCAGAGCAGGCAGCGCGCCGACACGTCCGGCTCCGCGAAGGACTTGGAGCAGTCGTTGCACGTGTAGTTCTCCATCGGTCGGTCGTAGTCGGACCCGATATGCCTCAGCCGGGCGCCGCAGAAGGGGCACTGGAGCTCCCCTCCCTTGAAGAACATGTCCTGGGGCCCGACCCTCCCGCAGGTGAAGCAGTGGATGAAAGGCTCCTGGATTATATCCATGCTTCGGCAGAAGGGGCAGATGTCGACATAGTTGAGGTGCCCCCCGTCGCACCTCGGGCAGAAGCGCACCCTCTCTATAAGGTCCCCCTCCCGCAGGAGACCCCGTTCGAGCAGCCCGTCTATCCACCCTTCGGACTCGAGCAACCCCCCGGACAGGGCGTCCGGCAGGGGCCATGAGTAGACGTCGGGCGTGAGAGGGGATATCACCGGCAGCAGCCTTTTCCACGGGCGAGAGTGAAGATAGCCGAGCATACGCAGATCGAGGCTGCTCGCCATCGCCGCGAGGTCTATATCCCTCAGACTACTGTGAATGTCCTCCGACAGCTCCTCCATGCGGGCGACCGACAGGCCCGAGCCGTCGGAGGCCTCGTTCGCCGCGCTGTCCGCTGGCTCCTCCAGGAAGACCGGCAGCAGAGCCGCCCGGGCCGAGGCGCGAAGGCTCCGCAGAAGAAATCCGCTCTCGCTTCCCGAGAGCAGGATCACGTCCGGAAGGGGATCCGTTTCCTCCGGCAGGTGAAGCGGCAGGGTTGCCCGCAGAACCTTGAATTTTCCGCTCCAGCCCTCCGGGGCGGCGGTTGGCAACATGTTCATCCCCTCATTTCAGTTCGTCATGGAGAAGGAGGCAAGGCTCTTCTCCAGCGAGAACGGGAAGCGCACCGTCAACGGGAAGCCCTCCACGCGGAACAGTTCCTCCAAGTGAGCGACCGGCTCGATCGTCACCAGGAGGGTGCGCCTTCCTCCCGCCAGGACCCCGGCCAGCTCCTGGGGCACCCGAACGGCCAGCTCCGGCCTGGTTCGGACGACCCCGGGCACGCTTGTCCCGTCCGGGAAGCGTATCGTCACGTCGCTGTCCGGCAGAGCGTACGCCAGGTAGCGGGGGTCGAGGTACGCCTTCACCATGATCCTCTCGGCCCTCGCGATCACAAGGAGTGGCGTGCCATTTGCGACCGACTCCCCCTCCGCCGCGAACACCTCCAGCACCCGCCCGTCGCCCGGGCTTCGGATCGACAGGGCGTCGCGCCTCTCATCGAGCAGCAGCAGCTCCGCTTTGATCTGAGCCACCCTGTCCGCTGGTTTTTGCACGTCCTTTTTCTCCGGCGGGACGGGCCTCAACGCCGCGGCCGCTCCCCTGCTCTCGGCCAGCAGCGTCTGCGCCTGACGCACCCTGTCCTCCGCCAGGTCGAGCTCCGCCCTGGTGGCAGCACCTGCCTTGAACAACGACAGCACAGTATCCCTGAACCCCTCGTGGTAGCGAAGGGTCTCCCTGTTGAGGCGAACCCTCCCCAGCGCAGAGAGATAAAGAGGGTCGGCATCCTCGACCAGCGCGGGTTTCGTCTCTGTGCCACCCTCCGCCAGGCGCAGCTCCGCCATCAAGGCCTCCTCCCTCTGATCTATCTGGGGGGTCGTAACCTTGAAAAGCAGCTCTCCCTCGCTCACAAGGTCGCCGGGCATTTTCACGGCGCTCCTCACAGTCGCGGGATAGGGGGCGTTGATGTTGTACTTATCCATGTACACGACGCCCGGGGCGGAGATCAGGAACAGCGACAGGGAGACCTTCCACAGCAGAAAGAGCAGGGGAGTGGAGATGACGAGCACCAGCCCGTACCACCTCCACTTCGACACAGTCCTCCTGCCGGGCCCGTAGGGGACCTCCACCCCTCCGTCAACGGTCGGCTGAGACTTCTTGGCGGATGAAAAGCTGACCTTCATTTTCCCATCTCCCGGTAGTCGTCCCAAGCCTGAACCACGATCCCCGCCGGGACGAAGGCGTCCAAGCGCCGTTCAAGATCCGCCAGCATGTTCAGGAACCTCGTCCTGCCCCCGGAGAAAAAGCTCTCCGACGGCGGCAGGACTCTCTCGACGGATACTGCCAGCGACAGGTTCAGCCCCGGCCACGTGCGGCCTATCGCGCCGAGCCTGTCCGCCACCACCTGGGTGTTAGTCGAGTAGATCATAACGGTGGTCTCGCGAACGCCCGCGTCGAACAGGCCCTTTGCGGCGACCGCCCCCAGCTCCCCCTCAAGGTAGCGGGGGTGGATGGACAGGCCGAGCGGCCAGGGCGAGACCTCGTGGACCGCCTTCAGGGTCTTGATCATCTCCAGAAGCAGCTCCTTGCGCTGTCCCTCCGCGCCGGGAAGCTGGTCCGGCTCCAGGTCGAGATGCAGCCCTGAAAAGGAGAAATCCCTTAACGACGAGACCAGCCTCACCAGGTCGACCCTGTGCTTGGGCAGGATCCAGTGGGGATCGCCCAAAAGCAGCTCCACGCGAAGCCCACGGGCCGACGCTCCCTTGAGAATCTCCTCCAGCCGCGCCCTTCCCTCCGGTTCTTTCAAGTAGGCGACCCCCCTGCTGGTAAAGGAGAGAAGGATCCTCCCGAAGGGCGATTCGCGCAGCTCGTCCATGATAAGCTCTCCCCTCTCCGGGAGGAGGAAGAGATCGCCGCCCCATACGTACACTGCTCTCGGGGTGCGCGAGACGGGTTTGGGGGGTACCGGCTTCATCGGCACAGGGCCGGGGACCGCCTTCGCCTGCTCAGTCTGCGCGACTATTGCGGTCTCAACTACCTCCGTGGCCACGACGGGCGACGGAGCATACACGGAGCCCTCCGGGTCCGGAATCACGGGCCACATCTCGAAGTACCTCTCCCTCTCCTCCTCGCCCGGGAGGCTTGAGTCAAGCGACAAATCCTCCGTCCGGGGCGTCGTGACCGAGGGTATCAGCCCCAGGAGCTCCGCGTGCGCCTGAAGCGCGGCCCCCTCCGCCTCGACTGCGGCCATCGCGACAAGAAGGAAATCCACGTGGCTGCGCAAAAGCTTCTCGAGCGTGTCGCCCGGCAGCGACCTGTAGCGCAAAGTGTCGGCCCTGATGATCTCCCACGCCGAGGCCAGTCTGATGTCGGAGAAGTCGATCTGCGCAAGGGCGTACCTGTACTGGGACGTGGACTCCAGGATCCTCGACAGGTAGTCGAGCCTGAAGAGCGCCTCCTCCTGCTCCGCCATCTCGGCGACCGCCAACGCCGCCTCCCTCGCGGCCCTCGCCGCCCTGCCCGCGCCCGCAGGAATGGAGAAGGTCAGGCTCGCGTACCCCTCGCTCCCGTATCTGCCCGGGTCCTCCAGGGAGCGGACGTAGCCGGCCGCCAGGTAGGATTCGTACTGCGAACCGCCGGCTCGATCGGCGATCCGCTTCTTCTCCTCCGTTATCTCCTGCAGAAGGACGAGCTCCCTATTGTCGTCATGGACATAGTCGTGGACGGATTTTCTCGAATAGACAAGGGGCGACAGGTCCGGGTGAGCCGCGAACATCTTCTCAAGCGAATACCTGCCGGTCGCCTTCCTGATGACCGACATCGCCTGCTCCTCCGCCAGGGCCGAGGCCACTGCATCCCGCCGCACCAATGCGAACCAGCTCTCCATCTCAAGCCTGTCCCCCTCCAGGAGAAAGCCGGTGCGAGTCCGCTCCTTAAGCAGCGGCATGAAGAACCCCTCGAGGCGAACAAACCGCTCCAGCAGCTCGGCCTTTCTCTGGCTCGTCCAGACGAGGATGTACGCCTTGCGCAGGGCGGTCAGATTGGTCCTCCTGAACGCGATCGACCGCTGCTCGCTCTGGAGAGTGCGGATATGAGCCTCCATCAGGCGGATTCTCTCCCCGCTCCAGGAGCCGAACAGAGGTATGGACACTCCCGCCCTCGCGCTCAACCTCGCGTACCCCTCGATGCGAGAGTCGTCCGCCCTCGATACCGGCATATTCAGCCCGCCGACCGTGGCCTCCGCGAAAAAGCGCAGCCCGCTCGAAGCCCTGTCCCTCTCCTCCAGCGCCATCTTCTCCGCCAGGTCCGCCGTGTACAGAAGCACCTCGGGCGAGTCCCCCACATCCCTTTCAAGCTCGGACAGAGTCACCGCAGCAGCGGAGGTGCTGGGCAGGCAGGCGATAAACACAAGAGCGGCAAGAAATAGCAGAATCCTTCTCATAAGACAAACCCCCAAGGGTTATTTTGACACGCAGGAACCGGTGGAAAACGCCTAACCCGTGTCCAGTTCGGCGCGCAAAGCAGTACCAAATTATCATACACTAAAAAGCCACCCGTTGGAACAGCGCGGTTTGGGGCGAGTCTGTGTCGAGATCCCTCGTCGCCTACGGCTCCTCGGGATGACAATTTCAAGTCATCCCGAGCGAATGCGAGGGATCTCGCTTCACAGTCGTCCCGAGCACTCTCGTTCCTTGCAAAACCAGCACCCGAAGCCTATAATGCAGGCACGGAGCATTCGGCCTAGAAGCGCAAGCCGCTCTTTTCGGACAGCGATTAGCCATCAAATTTGCGCCGGACTCCTTTCGGTGCCGCATGCCGTTCGAGACAGTCAGTCGATACAATGAAGGGGGTCGAACATCATCTCCGAACAGAGAAAGATGGACGAAAACTGGAAGGAGATCATCAAGCAGTTCTTCCGGCAAGCGCTTGAAAAGTTCATACCGGAGCTGGCCGAGGACCTGGACACGTCCAGGGAGGTGACCTTCCTGGACAAGGAGCTGCAGGACCTGGTCGTCTACGTGGACGGGCCGGAGCAGATACCGGACATACTCGCAAGGGTGCCCACGAAGACGGGCCACGACGTCTGGCTGATCCTGCACGTGGAGATACAGGGGCCCGGAGGAGGAGACCTCCCCGAGAG
>JAAYLU010000103.1 GCA_012521675.1 Synergistaceae bacterium
CCTCCACCACTGACAATTGGAAATCGCAACGCCGCCTGCATGCGGGCCGATCGCCACCCTTTGGCATCGGCCCGCATGTCTTTTTTCCCTCAGAGAGCCTCCTTGTTTTCGACACAACAAGTATGATCGTCTATGCGAACAAGTTTTCGACTGGCAAATAGAACCGCCTTGTGCTATGTTGTCTCGACGGTACGGTGAATGTTTGCACTGTTAAAAAAGGGGGGACTCAAATGATAGGTTGTTGTAGGGCAAGGATTTATATGATGGCGGCGTTATCCATCATAATATAATGCTGCTCGCGTTGAGAAAGCCCCGGTGATTATCTGGGAAAACAGCGCTTGCTCGACCATACAAATGCTTGTCGCCGTGGCGCTATGCTATTGACAGAGAGGTGAGAATCATGAAAAGAGCCTTTAGTCTGCCTATTATCGTGATATTTGCGTTGAGCCTCTGCCTTTCAGCCAGTCCGCTCGCCGCGGAGGAGAGGATAACCAACTTCGAAGTCTTTGCCGAGATCGGAGAAGACGCCTCGCTGGTGGTAACGGAACGAATCTCTATCGTAGCAGAGGGGAAAGAGATAAAAAGAGGGATAATCAGGTCCATCCCCACCGACTTCACCGACGGCGAAGGGACGAGGCGCAGGGCGCCGCTAGAGCTGGTCTCCGCCCTACTGGATGGAAACCCCGTGGAGGTACAGGTCAGCAGGGCAGGAGAGCGGATTGAATTCCGCCTTGGAGACCCGGAAAAGCTGCTTCCCCCGGGCGAGCATGTATTTGAAATAAGCTACCGGACGTCGGGGCAGCTGGGGTTTTTCACGGAGCACGACGAGCTCTACTGGAACGTCACCGGCGACGACTGGTCCTTCGTCATAGAACAGGCGTCCTTCAGGGCAAGGCTACCGGGGAGGGAATACGGCGAGGGCTTTTCCTCGGTCGAGTTTTACACCGGAGAGGCCGGTGAGAAAGGGCGGGATGCACGGGCGCTTCCGGACATGACTGTCGAATCTTCGAAACCCTTCGTTCCTGGAACCGGGTTCACCGTGGTCTTCACCTGGCCCAAGGGCATCGTCTCACCTCCCGCGGAACCTGCGCCACCCGTGGAATTGCTCGGCAGAGGCACCGTCATGGCGATCCACCTTGGAATGCCGATTTTGCTGCTGGCGGTCATGTTCATCCTCTGGTGGAAATGGGGCCGGGATCCGGAATCAAGGCCGGCAATTCCGCTGTTCACCCCGCCGGAGGGAGTCGAGGCGGGATTCGCTCGGTATGTACGGACCATGATGATCGACGACAGGTCCTTCGCCGCGATGATCCTGGGAATTGCGGTCAAGGGCGCCCTGACCATCCAGGAGACCGGCTTCATCCCCGGAGAAATTCCAAAGGCCCAGACTCTTCCTGCGGGTGCCGAGTCCGCGCTGAAGCTTCTTTCGAAGCTCGCGGGCAAATCATTCAGACTCCGCCTCGACCGCGACAGGATGAACGATGCCGGATTGACCGACGAGGAGAGAAGGATCACGGAGGACCTCTTCGGTGCCACGCGCACGGAGGTCCACCTTTCCAGCGCGGATGCTCCCGTCCTCATGGACGCCTTCAACCGGATGGTCAAGAGCTTCAAACAGAGGGGCAAGCCCCTTCTATCCACCAACTTGGGCAAGTGGCTCATAGGGGCGGCCCTTTTTGAAATCTACGCCCTGTCGATGTTCCTGTTGACTATCACCTCAGGCTTCGTCAGAGCGGACTTCGTCATCCCGTTCTTGGCTGCTTCCTTCCTGCTGGTGCCCCTATCGATCCCCGTGCCCTCCGGCAAGGGACGGTTTTCGACGAAGATACTGCTGCGTTTCATTTTCCCGGGACTGTTTATACTGTTCACATTCTTCCTGTGGTATGGTGGCCTGTTCGAGGGAGGTTTCGAGGATGCGATAGGCCTGTTGGGGTCTCTACTCTCCGTGGGTGTCCTCCTGGTCTTCAAGCAGCTTCTCAAGGTCCGGACAGAGGAGGGGACGCGCCTCAACGAGAGTATCGAAGGGCTTAGAATGTTCATAACGGCGGCTGAGAAGCACCGATTGGAGTCGTTGCCCCCCGACGAGACGCCGAAGCTCTTCGAAAAACTGTTGCCTTATGCCTTTTCCCTCGACGTAGCCGAGACATGGGCGAACCGCTTCCAGAACGTCCTTGCTTCCGCAGGGTACGATCCCTCGTGGTACAGTGGCGACCTGAACGCCTTCACTTCGGCTGCGGGTGTGGCTGCGTTCGCCAGTGGCTTCTCGAGCGCCGTCTCCTCGGGGACGCGGCAGTCCGGTAGCGATGGGGGAGGATCCTCAGGAGGCGGCGGGGGTGGTGGAGGCGGAAGCGGATGGTAGTGAAAAGAGCCGTTGCCCTCGGCCTACTGTCGTTATGTTTCTGTTTCGCGTGCAGTGCAGCAACTCATCCGCTGGACGCCGAGCTGGAGAAGTGCAAGCGTGACGGGGAGGACACCTGGAAAACCATCGAGTGCGTGGACGCTGTAAGAGAAAAGTGGAGGGAGGAGCTAGGACGCTCTTGTGACGAGCTGATGGACATGCTGCCGAAGGACGGGCAGCTCCTTCTGCGAAACGGCCAAGATGCCTGGGAGCAGTGGGCGGAGGCCGAATCGAAACTCCTCTCGGCCATCCACATGGCGATATACGATAATCTCGACGGCGGAAAGGTGTGGCTTGTCCACGGCGCCACGGCTAGGATGGACCTGTTCAGGGAAAGGGCGCTGGAGATAGCTGCCTATGTCGACGAGCGCCGGGAGGGAGAGGTACTTGCCGATGGGATCGCTGTGGACGAGCCATTAGATGACTTGCTGATCGGCAAGCGCCACGAGATGATAGGCAGCGCTCTGGGCGGGAGATACAAAAGCGACACCGCTCGGAATCTTCGCCTGTGGGAGAAACACAGGGAGGAGGAGGTCGCCTTCATCGCGTGGTTCCGTGGAAAGACAGACGACGATGCCTTCGTGCGTCGCACACGTTTTGAGATGGACGCGGCCCGGCTGAAGACGCTGGAAAGTCTGGTCAAAAACCTGCAAAGCGCGTTTTTGCTGCCCAGGACGTAAGGACCCGAGCAGACAGCGGCGTACATGTCGGTTCCGGAGGTAATGCCTCGACAGGGCAGGTGAAAGAAATGCAGGATATTCAGGAGCTGATAACCGCCTTGTTAAGCAAGGATGCGGGTTTTGCGTATGAAAGCCTCGGGCGGCTAGAGGCGCTGAGTGTGTCCTCGAATGCGGTGTACGAATACTTCGATGAATTCCTGAAGATGCTCGAACACGAGAGCTCCTATGTCAGAACGCGCGGCTTCGTCATGACCGTAGCAAACGCTCGATGGGACGAGGACTGCAAAGTCGACGAGAACATCGATCGTATACTGAAAATTCTCCGCGACCCGAAGCCCATTGCCGCGAGGCAGGCCATCAAACGGACGCCCGATCTAGCGCGGTGCAAGCCAAACTTGAGGGCGGATATTTTAAGAGCTCTTGAACAAGCCCTTGACACGAACTATCCTGAAAGCATGCAAAGTCTCGTTCGCAAGGATGTGTCACTTGCAATCGACAGAATTAACAGCCTTCCGCCTCCTCGACGGACGACCCCAGGCCTCTTGAAGAAGTCCTCATCAAGAGGAGGGACCCCGAGGGGCAAGCCGCTCTGCTCCTGAGATCCCTCGGCAAAACTTGCCTCGGGATGGCAGATGAAAGATGCTTGGAATGACGGAAGGGGCTTCGCTCGGGATGATGTTGGTGTTGCCCTGTTCGCCTCATTGCGGACAAAGAATAAGCGCCGCGCGGTGCCTATTCGTGCAGAAACACCTGCATGTCGATCTTCAGCCAGCTTCCTTGCATCTGCTTGCCGGCGATCCTGCCGAACAAGAGCTTGCCTGCGTCCATGAGGCGTGAGAAGACCGCGTTGTCCGCCTTCGGCACGTAGCCGATCTTGACGCCGTCCGAGTTTCTAACGACTATCGCACGGCTGTCGTGGGGATTGTCCGGCTCGCGGAAGAAGTTCAGCCTGTCGCCCTCGTTCAGGTGCGGCGCAAGCTCCTCGATCCCCTCCACGTGGCTTGTCCCGGCGACGTGCGTGTCGAACAGGAAGATGTCCCTTTCAAACGGCTTTCCTATGGCCAGTCCGCCGCCCTTGCCGTGCAGCAATCCGACCAGGTCGCCGTCTTCGCTCTTCACAATTTCGGACATGAGCTCACCTCAGCATTTTGTCGACCCTCGCGCCATACGCGGCCAATGTCTCCCGCAAACGTTCGATGCGCTCTTGAAGCTCCGCCTTGCGCGCCTCAGTCATCTCCGGGCTTTGAACGATGCGCTTCATCGTGTACGGATACTCAGACTTGATCTCCGTTATCCTGTCCTTCACCTTCCGGACAAGGTCCGAGAGCCGGTCTTTCTCCTTCATCAGCAGCTCGGTCGCGTCGGGCGTTTCGCCAAGTGGCGACTCCCCGGCAATCATGGCCTCGATGATGCGCAGGCCGTCCAAATCTCCATTGCCGTACGCTAGCACAGCGTTCTGAAAAAGCCGCGACTTGGCGTCGCTCTGATCCGGGTGGAGGTCGGAATGCAGCGCCTTGATAATCACTCGATATAGTTTCTTCAGCTCGTGGACTTCGTCGTCCGAGAGCGGCGTCCCCTGGCTTTGCTCGATGGCGTTGTTCATCTTCTCGAGCTGCTCCTTCAGCCTCTCCCGGTACTCCGCGAACGCGGCATCCAGATGGTCCTCGATCTCTGACAGGACGACTTTCTCCTGCCGGTTTATCTTCGCCTGATTCAGCTCCAGCTTTCTCTTCAGCCGCAGCACGGCGCACTCTATCTCGTACGCCTTGTACTCAAGCACACCGATGGAGAGCATGTACGCAGTCTCGATGTTCCTGCACTCGACCAGAAGCAGCTCGTCCCGCTCGAGAACAAGCGTCGAGAGCTCCGTCCGGAGCCTTTCAACATCGCCCCTCAGCTCGTCGAAGTCCTTATGGAGAAAGACGACGGAGGCATCCCCGTTATCGAACCCCTCACCCGAGAAGTCGCTCATATATCTCCCTGTCCCTGTCGGAGAAGCAGCAGAACACGACCTTTTCGATCCCCGGACAGGTCTTAAGCGTCTTGCGGACCGTACCCACCGCTATCTCCGCCGCCTGGTCCGCCGGGTAGCCGTATACACCCGTGCTGATACCGGGGAAGGCGATCGACTTCACGCCCGCCTCCTCGGCCACCTCGAGAGAGCGACGGTAGCAGGAGGCGAGAAGTTCTGGCTCGCCCTTGGTTCCGCCGTGCCAGACGGGACCCACCGTGTGGATCACGAACTTGGCCGGAAGCCGGTAGCCCTTCGTGAGCTTTGCGTCGCCCGTCGCGCAGCCGCCCAGCTTCCTGCACTCCTCGAGAAGTTCAGGCCCCGCCGCTCGGTGGATCGCGCCGTCGACCCCGCCGCCCCCCAACAACGAGTTGTTGGCCGCGTTGACGATGGCATCCACCTGCAAAGTTGTTATATCCGCCTTGATCACCGAAAGCATCGCGATCATCCTCCTTGATCTGGAAGTGTAAACCATTATAACAACAAGTGCGACTACGCGGGTTGACGCTGTGGCACATAGAAGCCGCCTAGGTTTTTTTCAGCGCGGGTTATTTTGGATTTCTCAGACATGCTAAAATAAAGCCGCTACTAATTATAGAATCGAGACGATCCTCTCGACCGCTCGCTCTTTGAGATGGCAGGAGTCTGGCCCGCGACGGTGAACAAGGTGCTGGCCCATCCGCAGCGTCTGGGAATAGTCAAGGAGCTGACTGCCCGTAAACGAAACCGCCTGTTCTGCTACACTAGACACTTGGACATACTCAACCACGGCATGTAATAGACTCGGTAATGCCGGGTGCTGACATAAAAAATTGTATGTTTCGATAATATTTTGAGGTAATAATTCAAAGCAGGTGAGACTTGTGGACCAAACAAGTGAAAATAAGACACTTAGGGGAGCGTTAAAAAAAATTTCTGATGAACTGCCTTCTGCCAAGGCTAGTCGTTTTAAAGAACATCCTTTAGCTTTATTTATTCGGTATGAGTTCCCTGCACTTATCAGACAAGTGCTAGGAGAAAGGGTTTCGGATTTTACTATACAAAGCAGTCCTGGTAAGGGTAATTGGGCAGACGTACCTTGGCTTTCAATTTTAAATCCAAGGATTACAAAAAATACGCAAGGAGGAATCTATCCGGTTTTTCTGTTTTGCTCGGACGGAACAGGGGTTTATCTGTCTTTAATTCAAGGTACCAGCAAGCCAAGACAAATACTCGGTACCGACAAGGCCAAGGATCAGATTGACCGAGTTAAGAATGAATGCAGGGAGCGCATTCCCGCCCTCAAGGGTTGGGGGTTGGATGTGATTGATTTAAAACCGAATACTCAACTGAGTAAAACCTACGAAGAAGCCAACATACAGGCGAGGTTTTATTCTGCAAATGCCATCCCGTCCGAGGAGGAACTTTCCCATGATCTGCTTTTCCTCGTCGATACCTATAAGCAGTCCGAGTCACTGATATCAGAGGTTTTGAGCGAGACTGCGAAAACTCCGGGTTTACAGGAGAGAAGAGTTACGTCCGTTGGGCATTCTTCAGATGCTGCTGTAGAAAAAACACATCTTTCTACCCCTCTTCCCAAGCCCTTCCTTCTTTTGGCCGGAATCTCCGGGGTAGGAAAGACGCGTTTTGTCCGAAAACAAGCAGAGATGCACGGCATCAACCTGCAGAACTATTGCCTTGTATCGGTACGTCCAGATTGGCATGAACCTTCTGATCTTCTGGGGTATATCTCGCGCTTGGGTCGCCAAGGGCCGAGGTACGTGGTGACGGACTTTCTCCGCTTTTTGGTGTCCGCATGGAAAGATGCCGTGGCATCGTTCTCCGAGGGGCGCATATCGTGGAAGAAGATCGATGATATGGTTCCCTATTGGCTCTGCCTGGACGAGATGAATCTCGCGCCGGTGGAGCAGTATTTCGCGGACTATCTCTCTGTGTTGGAGACCAGGGAATGGTCCGAAGGAGGGTACTTCTGCGACCCGCTTCTAAAATCTGCGGTACTACACCAGCTGGATGAAGAAGGGCTAGCCGAGTTCTGGACCGAAGTCGACCTCTCGGGTGACGGACCAAAGGAAGAAGGGCTCAGGGATTTCTTTATAGATGTTTTGGAAGGCATTCCCCTGCCCCCCAATCTCATAGTGGCCGGAACGGTTAACATGGATGAGACCACCCACAGCTTCTCTCGTAAAGTTATCGACAGGGCGTTGACTTTGGATTTTGGCGAGTTTTTCCCCAACGATTTCAATGAATTCTTCGAGCAACCCACGTCCTTCCGGCCGCTTGGAATTCCGATAATCACCCACGTGCAAAAGATCGACCTGTCATCTGTTAAGGCGGACCCCGATGGGAAAAAGACAATTAACTTTTTGACCGTAGTCAATCGCGTTCTAGCAGGAACCCCTTTCGAACTTGCCTATAGGGCATTGAACGAGGCTTTCTCCTTGGTGCTGAGTTTTCACCCCGAATATGACCGCTTGCTTCAAGCCTCTTGGGACGATTTCTTGATGGCCAAGGTTCTTCCGAGAATCGAAGGAGATGCTGATACGCTGGCCTCCGACGGAGAAAAGAGCTTGTTGACTGAACTTTTCGAGATACTGAGTATTGAACTTTCGGTAATATGGGATGGCAAGAGGGAGGACTTTCTTAGAATTAACAATAAGAATGATGCCCGTCCGCTAGTAGATTGTCGCTCGAAGAGGAAGCTCATGTGGATGGAGAATCGCCTTAAAACAAGCGGTTTTACGAGTTTTTGGCCTTAAAGAGACGAGGCCTTGCAATGCCAGATATCCTTTCTATTGTCGGTAAATACTGGAAACTAAATGTATGGACCAGGGATAACGATGCCGCGGTAAGGTATCTACAGCGCACTCTCGAAAGGAGAGGGAAGCCGCTTCCGGGTTCCGAGATTTGTTTTTTGCCCCCTGATGCAGTTGCCGAGGTCACGGTTCCCATTTCGACTGATGCTCTTGATAGTGGCTTGGTCAGGATAGAAAGCCCCATGTTTTTTGAGAATAAGTTGTATGAGTTCAATTTTCTTTTTGACGACCCAGTTGCTCTCTCTCCAGAACCTCGAGTTTTACATCGGTATATCTCTGTCGCCGAAGCATTTCATTTATCCGGCAGATATTTACGAGGCAGCATAAATTTTGGGAACGATATTGGTATGTTTCGCCTGGGATTGCGCTTCTTTGTGGGGAAACGTCCAATTGAGCATTTCCTTGCCTTTGAGGTCTTTCCCACAAAAATGGATATGAAAGAAGACCTCGACCAGATGTCACTCATGGTGGACGCGGTTTACCCCCTATGGCGTTTTTCATTCGTGCAAAAGACGGAGTGGGAGCTTGCTGCATCGAAAAAACCTCACGAGCGCTTTCCTTTGTTTTGGCTCGCCATGTTTCGTTCTCTTAGGGGCGAGCTTGAGGGGGCAGTAAAGGTAATTCTACGGTCGCCGCACTCACGGCTTATCTCCCGAGAGCGACTTTATCTGCTGGACCGTATTAAGGGACATATGCCGCACAGGCTGGAAGAGCGGGCGGCTGAGGAGGTGTTTTCCGGGGAGAAGCGACACCGGTACAGGATTGACACCCGTTCAATCACGGTTGACACCCCTGAAAACAGGTTTGTAAAGATGGTTCTTTCAAAGAGCATGGAAAGCCTTCGGTCATTCACGAGAGGAATGCAAGGCCACTATGCAGGTGATGGGGCCGGCAGATTGAGTCCTTATTTTTTTGCGGAGATTGACCAATGGATCTCGGTTTTAAAGGAGCTATTATCGAATCCACTTTTTCGTGCTGTCGGTGACCACCGGGGTTTTCGTCAAGAGTCGCCAGTTCTGCAAAAGAGATTGGGATATTCAAAAGTCTATCGGATTTGGCAGGAATTAAAACTGTATCTTGACTTTTTTGGACGGACGGCCTCGATATCGATGAAATCAGTTGCAGAACTATATGAGATCTGGTGCCTCCTAGAGATACGAAACATATTGTACGATCTTGGTTTTCAAGAGGAGACCTGGTTTAAACCAGAACTAAGAAGATCCTTTTTTGAAAAAGAATTGGCCGATGGGGGTGGAATAGCCTTTGTTTTCAACAGGTCGGACGGGTTGACTGTCCGTCTATCTCATGAGCCTGTCTTTAGCAGCCCAAAAAACGATAGGATAAATGCGATCTACTCATGGGTTACGGTCCAGAAGCCAGACATCCTGATGGAGGTTGATTTCAACGATGGCAAAGTTATTAGATGGGTTTTCGACGCGAAATATCGCATCTCAAACACAAAGGGCGAAGTTGACCTTATCCCTGATGACGCCTTAAACCAGATGCACCGTTACAGAGATGCGCTGGTTTATCTGTCTTCGTCAGAAGACGGTGCTAAAGAGAAGTCTCGTCCCATAATTGGAGCCTTCGTACTCTATCCCGGATGGTTGGAAAACGAAGTGGAAGGGAATCCATATGGACTGGCCATTCAGGAGGTAGGCATAGGAGGGTTCCCATTTTTACCCGGAAGGGAAAACCGCTGGTTCCGTGCATTTATGAGTGGAATACTTGGGCCCGCCTCGGCTGAACCAGACGCTCATCTACTTAAAGACTCTGTTAGGATTGCTCCCACAGGCCTTTCGCTGTCCCGCTACGGCGACTTAGCGCTGGTTGTGTCCATGCCGGGTAGGAACACGAGGAATACAGAATATTCCACCAGGTTTATTCACGGAAATGCCCTTTGGTATCATCTTCCGGTAAGTACTGCTGAAAACTACAAGGTCTCAAGGAACGCCATGCGGGAGGTTCGTTACTGCGCCGTGGCGGTATCATATCTAGGGCTAAGAGGCAGGCGTATTGAGTATATCTATGATGTCCTGTCCGTTAGGTGTGTAAAAAGAAGCGAGCTAACTGCCGAACAGGCGGGGAGAGTCGAGCCTTCCAACGATAACCCTTACTGGTTGTTTGAGCTGGGGCCCTCAAGGAGACTTCCCGTGCCCCTCGAAGTCCCCGGAGTGCGTGGGTTCCGTTTTATGCTGACCGGGGCAAGAGACATCATGAACTCACGAGAGTGGAAGGACTTGCCCGACAGGTATGCCTTTTTGAGAAAGAAAACTGAGGTCTGTCAGAGCGATGAGTTCCAACTGGATATCTATTAGCAGGCGCTGATCGGTTTCTTCTTGCATTGGAAGAGGAGTGGACGCTTAAAGGTCTTGCCTTGTGCTATATTATTCCGACAGTGACACAAAGGAGGGATAGTCATGGATTTCGGACTTGCGGACAAGACAGTGCTGGTGCTTGCCTCAAGCTCGGGCTTGGGAAAGGCAATGGCGGGGGAGTTCCTCAAGGAGGGCGCCTCGGTGGTTATAACGGGAAGGGATGCCGACAGGCTGGCGGACGCCTCGGTCGAGTTGGAGAAACTCTCCGGCCGCCGGCCCAGGCACATCCCCTGCGACATAACGAAGCCGGAGGACATAGCTAGGCTTGTCGCCTTCGCCGCTGAGGAGTCCGGCGCCGTGGATGTGCTGGTGAACAACGCGGGAGGGCCTCCAGCCGGGACATTCGAGGACTTCGACGACAAAACCTGGATGGACGCCTTCGAACTAACCCTATTGAGCTACGTGAGGGCCATCAGGGAAGTACTGCCATTGATGAAGAAGAAAGGGTGGGGAAGGATTGTGAACTCCACGTCCTCGTCAGTCAGAGAGGTGCTGGAGAACCTTATCCTGTCGAACACCTTCCGCCTCGGCGTGATCGGCCTCACGAAGACCCTGGCGTCCGAACTGGCCCCCCATGGCATACTGGTGAACGCCATCGGTCCCGGGCGCTTCGACACGGAGAGGATCAGGCAGCTCGACATGGCCCTCGCGAAGAGGAAGGGACTGACCTTTGAGGAGGTCAGCGCCGAGTCCTTCTCCAGAATTCCCCTCGGGCGCTACGGCGACCCGGCTGAGTACGGCAGATTGGCCGTCTTCCTCGGCTCCGGGGCAAACACCTACATCACCGGACAGACCGTAATAGCGGACGGCGGCATGCTGCGCGCCGTTCCCTAGGGCGCGGCCGATCTTGAAGGGAGAGTTGAAGATGATCGACGAAAAACTGATCGAGGTGATCAAAACCCCGCCGGACGCGGCTCTTTCGATCGTCACTCGGGGGGAGGACGGGCCTCACTTGGTGAACTCGTGGAACAGCTACGTGCGGACCACCGAGGACGGAAAGCTGATCATCCCGGTCGGCGGCATGACCGAGACTGAGCGCAACGCGCAGAGGGACGACAGGGTCATGCTGAGCATCTGCAACCGCGAGGTGCAGGGGAAGAAGTACAAGGGAACGGGTTTCCTGGTGAAGGGAACCGCCGCCTTCGTCAAGGAGGGGCCGGAGTTCGACACGCTCAAGGCCGAATTTCCCTGGGCGCGCGCCGCACTCGTCGTGACCGTGGTGGAGGCGACGCAGACGCTGTAGGCAGAGGTTCCTTGAGCAAGCCGCCCTTACTCTCCTTGCTCGACAATCGGGATCAGGAACGAGGCCACGTATAGGTCGGCGTCCGACCGCAGTGCGTGCATGGTCCCGGCGGGGACGTTGAACACTCCACCGATTTCTAGGTTCACCTCGTCGTCCTCCAACACTCCGAAGCCCGCGCCCGCGACGCAGTAGAAGATCTCGTCGTGCTTGTCGTGCTTGTGCAGCGGGACCTTCTTGTCCCGGTCGATGTGGTAGACGTTCGTCACTATGTCTTTTTTAAGCGCTTCGGTGTCCATTTGCGGCCTCCTTTGGTGTATTATGCCGGAGGGGTTTCCCACTGTTTCACAAAAGCTTATCACGAGCGTCAGGGAGGAGCAATAATGATAATTTACAGAAACGCCACCACGGATGATCTCGCAGGGGTCAGCGACCTCCAGAGTCGCTATCACATAACGACGATACGGGAGGAGGACAAGGCCGACGGCTTCGTCACCACCCTGTTCACTCACGAGCAGTTCACGTCCCTGATCGAGCGGGAGAACGGCCTCGCGGTGGCGTGTGACGGCGACCGGATAGTATCCTACGCCATGGCCGCGTCCTGGGAGTACTGGAAAGAGTGGCCCCTGTTCCAGCACATGATAGCCGACCTGCCGAACATAGAGTACCTGGGGCGAGTGCTGTCAACCGAGAACTCCTACCAGTACGGCCCCGTCTGCATCGATGTCGAGTACAGAGGGAGGGGAGTGCTGGAGCACATCTTCGAGCATTCGCGCAGGCAGATGGCGGACCGATGGCCCGTGATGATCACGTTCATCAACACGATCAACCCTCGCTCCTACGAAGCGCACGTCAGGAAGGTCGGTATGGAACTGATCAAGACCTTCGAGTTCAACAACAACACGTACTACGAGCTCGGCTACGACATGAGCAGGCCGGTCCCCGGGACCAGGCTGGACTGAACGCCAGGGCGGCGGGTCCGCAAGGCCTCTCTCCTGCCTACGGGCCCTCCCCCGCCGCGGAACTTTACGCGAAGCGGTTCTTAGTATGGGTCCCGTTCGAAGATCAGGCGGTCCACCACGGGCTCTCCGCCCTCGATCATGCCGAAGCCGACGAGCACCCGCCGCATGCCGGTGTGGTAAGTCCAGACCCGGTTCCACACATCGTGCGGTTGCCCTAACAGACTCTCCACCCTGTCGGAATCGTCGCCGAAGGAGATCGGACCGAACGATACGCCCTCCTCGAAGTCCGCTTCGACAAGAAAGGGCACGCCTCGTATGATCCAGAAGACAACGCTTCCTCCCTGGTAGCGCAGTTCGACAGACGTCACATCCTCCGGCCACGGCCAGTCCTCCGGCCGGAAGGCCTCGCTCTCCTTGCTCAGCGGCTTCCCCAGCAGCCGCTCCGTCATCTCGGGGCTTGTGCCGAAATCCCTGCGAATAGCCATGGTCAAGCGCCAGATCGGGTCGTCGAGCCCCTCGAAACCGACGAAGCGACCGTGAATCCATCCTTCTCCCAGCTTCTCGGATAGCACCCTGTACCAGGTCTCCCCGTCCTCTCCATCGGCCGCGTCGATCACGACGAGCTCCTCCCAGTATCCTTCCTCTCCCAGCCTTCCGAGGGCCTTTCCCTTGGTCGAGGGACGGTCTCGGACGTTGACGTCTTTCCCCGCGACCGTTCCCGCTGCGGGTTTTTCAATCAGCTCCTCCCTCGTGGGAGAATCCGAGCAGAATAAAGCGCCTGCGGTGGCAGTCAGCACAGCGAGAAAAACAAAAAAGGCTAAAACATGCCTTGAAGACTTTTGCACGCCAATAACCCCCTTTATCCATGAGCTGCATCGCCTACTGTCGACGCGCGGTGACGTATTTTACGACGTTGCCGCCCTCTGTGACGAAACGCAGCACGTCGGCGAACGAGATGTACAGAGTTGCCGTGTTGTCGTTCGGGTGAACGCCGATGCGGTCCAGCTCCTTCAGGTCGCTGTCGAATGCCACCGTTACGGCGCGGTCCGTGTCGTTAAGGACTCCAAGCGGCGTCACCTCTCCCTGAGCCAGGCCCAGGTATCTCTTGAGCCTGTCGGCGGAGGCGAAACTCAAGTGCTTCGTACCCAGCTGATCGGCCAAGCTGTCCAGATCCGCGCGCTTGTCCTTGTGCAGTACAACCAGCCAGTGGTTGGGCTTCTTCTTCTGGTCCCGCACGAACAAGTTTTTGCAGATGGTCACGTCCTCCGCGAAGCCGATCCTGTCCATGTCCTCGACTGTGTAGGCGGCTTCGTGCTCGATAAGCTCGTACCGGATCCCCATCTTGTTCAACTCCTCCAGGATGGCACGGCGGGACTCCATCTTCTCCTCTTTGTTCCTCATTTTGTCACTCCTCCTGTTTATGGCTCTTGTTATTATATCGCAGAGAAAAGAGCACGAAGGGTTATAATTATGCTCACGAAGAAGGCTTTCAATCGAGAAGCACATTACGAAAAACGGAGGTAATCTCATGAGAAGATTAAATAAACTAGTCCTGCTGACGCTGCTGTTGCATTTCGTCGCTCCCCTGGTCGCGTCTGCGAACGGAGAGATCTGGCTAGACCGGGACCGGGCGAGGACCGAGGTCGGGAGGAGCTTCGAGATCCATGCCGAGACCAGGCATTCCGGAGAGATATGGTGGGATACGAGCGACTCCCGGATAGCGGATATTGCACCTGACGCGCAGGGGCACGCTGCGACTGTGCGCGCATGGCGTCCGGGAACCGCCACGGTTAACGCGCACTTTACCCCCTCCGGATCGGACTTGGTCTTCATGGCATCCTGCCGTTTGACGGTGATCGAGAACTCAAACCCACGCCGTGCGGCCGCCGTGCGTTTGACTCCCGAGTCCCTGGTGCTCGGTCGGGGAGCCGTCCGAAGCCTGACCGCCGAGGTGTTCCCGGAGACGGCCGTGAACCAGGACGTTGATTGGGAGTCGTCCGATCCGTCCACGGTGGCGGTGAATCAGGAAGGCGTCGTCAGCGCTCTGAAGCCGGGGCGCGCCTTCGTCAGGGTCGTCACCCGCGATGGCGGACACAGAGCCGAGTGTGACGTAGAGGTCTTGGACAGGGAGATCAGGGTGGAGGGCATAGTGCTTAATCACGCCTCGTCCTACGTCATCGTCGACGAGACGCGCCACCTCATCGCCTATATCACGCCCGAGAACGCCACCAACAAGAAGGTCTACTGGAGCACGTCCAACCGCAACATCGCCTCGGTCTCCCGGACGGGAATAGTAGTCGGCATCAGAAGGGGCATCGCGATAATCAGCGCCACCACGGAGGACGGCGGCTACGTGGCCGAGTGCGAGATGGAGGTCAGGGACGGCTGGCTGGACTTCGTCGGCGGTTGTTCAACCTCGGCTTCAACTCCCGCGGCGCTTCTTCTTGTGCTGCCTCTGGTGTGCCTGTTCTTTAGAAGATGATTCGAGTCGCCTTGACGGGGTGACACTCCGTCGCCCCGTCAAGGCGACTGCCCTTTCACTCGCCGCGCGACGCCGGGCGGCTTTTCCTGCGGGGCAATCCGTGCCTCCGCGGCTCACACTTTCTGCAACCTCCACTGATCTGGACCACCCAAATTCCGTCGTTACAAACAAGCTAAGCGACAAGGGAACTCGACGCTTTCCGGCTTGAGATCCCTCCTCCCGTTGGCCGTCGGGATGACGAGCGGACAATGGTAGTCGAGGATGACAGCTGGGCTGTGTCTATGAGACCCTTCACCGCTGCGGTTCTCGGATTTCAAATGAGGACTTGACCGACCGGTCGGTCTGTGATATTATCAACATACCGAACGGTCGGGAGGTGGTATTGTGAGCGTTGACACGCAAAGTTCCGTCGATACGCAGAATACTCCGGAGGCGCGGGATGCTCGCGGCGAGATTATGGAGGCCGCCCGAGAGGGCTTTGCCATGAAGGGATATTACGGTACCAGCATGGGGCATATTGTGAAGAAGACTGGGCTGAGCAAGGGGGCGATCTACTGGTATTTCCCCGGAAAGTGGGAGATCTACAAGGAGGTCGTCATGGAGCAGACGCAGAGCATGATCGACGTGGTGATACCTAAGGAATTGTCACTGCCGCGGGAGGAGGTCGCCGACTATCTGATAAGCAGGGGCGAGCGATTGATCGACATGCTGGCTGAGGATTCGGTCAGCCGCCTGCTTTTCGTACAGCTGATGCTGGACGCGATGCGCGGCAGGGAGGAGATGATGGAGCTCGCAGCGTCGCTTCGCGAATCCATCACCGAAGACGCTGTGTCCATACTCGACTCGATCTTCCCCGACGAGCCGCTGCGGGTGGATTCTCTTTCGCACAGGGATCTGGTCGGCATTTTCGTCAGCGTCCTGAACGGGCTGATAATGAATCTGGAACTGATGGTGAGCAGGGACGATGCCAAGAAGAGCTGGCGCTTCCTGGTGGAGAGGGTTTTCGGAGGTGTTGGGATCGATGCGTAGTTTGAGGGTGGCGGGTGCGGCGGTTCTTCTGTTCTTCTTTCTGGGCTCCGCGTGCGCAGCGGAGAGGCCGGTGCTGACTTTGGAGGAGGCTCTTGCCATGTCGAGGGTGAACAACCCGGTTACGGCGGCGTCCGCCGAGAGGATCGAGCAGGCCAAGGCGAGGCTGGACCAGGCCAGGGGCAATTCCCTGCCCAAGCTCGGGGTCTCGCTGCTTTACCAGGAGGTTCAGAACGAGCCTCGCTATCCGGTGGTGCCCGCCGGGTACGCGATCGCCGGGTTCGAGAGCACGTGGAAGGCGGCGCTGACGCTGAACTGGCTGCTTTACAGCAGCGGGGGAGTGGAGTTCAACGCCGAGTCGAAGGAACTGGCTCTCTCAGGCGTGGAGGCCAGTGAGAGGCGAACGGGCCAGGCCGTCGAGTGGGGGACTACCTCCGCCTGGTACGACCTGAGGCGGGCCGAGGGGAAGCTGTCGGTGGCCACAGACGTACTGGAACTGACGAAGGAGCATCTTCAGCATGTTGAGGCTCTCTTCCGCAACGGTGTCGTCGCGAAGAACGAGGTCCTTCGGGTAAGGGTCTCTGTCTCCGAGGCGGAGTTGAACTTGATCCAGGCGAAGAATTCGGTCTCCGTCGGATGGAAGGCGCTGGAGAGGGCCGTGGGTGCGTCGCTTGAGGGAATTTACGACCTTCCGCCCGGTACGGAGACGCCGGATGAGCCCGCCCTGCCGGAGTGCGCGGTGGAGATGGGGCTTGCACGTCGGCCGGAGATGGAGGCGCTAGAGCTGGCAGCTCGGTCGGCGACCATGGCCTCCAGGGCGGCGAAGGCTCAGGATGGCCCGCAGCTCATGTTCATGGGCGAGGCCTACTCCGCGGGAGACAGCTTCTTTCCCGATGCGCAGAACGACTGGAAAGCGACTCTGATGCTCTCCTGGAGTCTGTTCGACGGAGGAGTCTCGGCCGCCCGCGCACGAGAGGCGAAGGCCGCGGCAGAGGAGTTTCTGCTGCAGATGGAGGATCTAAAGAGGCAGATCGAGCTTGAGATCTCCGTGGCGAGGCTGAACTGCGAGTCCTCCCGGCAGAAGATGGCGGCAGGTCGCGCGATGGTTGAGAGCGCCGAGGAGGACTACAGGATGGCATTGAAGCGCTACACGGCGCAGGTTGGGACGAATATAGACGTGCTTGATGCGCGGGTGGCGTTGTCGAACGCGCGGAACCAGCTGGTGGACAGCAGCTTCGATATGCTGAAAGCGCGCGCAGAGATGGAGTTCGCGATGGGAGTCATCGGCGAGGAGCGAGGAGCGGAGGTGGCGGTGAGATGAAGAAGTACGCGGTTGTTCTGCTGTTTTTGGCGGTTTTCGGAGGCCTTATCTTTTACAGGATGAAGGAGAGCGAGCCCACGATGGCCAATGGCCCCGCTGTGGATGAGCTGGTTGTAAGGACGGTCTCACCGGTGGTCCGCAGGTTTACGGAGACCGTGTCGTTCGCGGCGAACGTCGAGCCGGAGGAGACTGCGGCGGTCGTGGCGAAGGTCCCGGGGCGCACGGTGCTTACTGTTGTTGTCGACGAGGGAGACATGGTTAAGAAGGGACAGACTCTCGCCACTCTGGACGACAGCCTTCTGCGTCAGCAGATAGTCCAGGCGGAGGCTGCGATGGGGAAGGCCGCAACCTATGCGGCGACTGTTCGGTCGGATTTCAAGCGGATAGAGTCGCTCTACCAGGAGGACGTGGTCAGTCGCCAGCAGTTCGAGCGGATGGAAGGGGAGTCCAAGGTCGCTGCCCGGCAGGTGGAGGAGGCGCGTGCGGCTCTGAACCAGCTGAAAATAACCCTTGGGTACCATACGCTTGAGGCGCCGGTGGACGGGGTTGTGATGGCTCGTAACGTGGATCCCGGCGACACGGCAGCCCAGATGCCCGCCTTCGTGATATCCAGGCAGGAGAATGTAACTGTCTCCGGGGGAGTGCCGGAGAGGCGCTATCCGCAGGTCAAGGTGGGGCAGAGCGTCGAGGTCGGGCTGGACGCCTTTCCGGGAGAGGTCTTCGAGGGCGTTGTATCGCGCATAGCTCCCTCTCTTGACCCGGCGACCCGCACGGGAAAGGTGGAGGTGTCGCTTCCGTCGCAGGGGCGGATCATGCCCGGGATGTTCGCTCGGGTGACTCTGCTCCTGGGGGAGAGGGAGGGGCTCGCCCTGCCGATGGAGGCGGTGGGCAGGATGGCCGGGGCGAGCGAGAGCATCTGCTATGTGGTCTCCTCCGATATCGCACTTCTTCGCAAGATCTCCACCGGGCTGGAGCAGGAGGGCTTTGTCGAGGTAACAGACGGCGTTGATGTCGACGACATAGTTATTGCAGAACGCTCCGACAAGCTGCGCGACGGCGTAAGGGTGAAGGTGGCGGACAGATGACTTTGCCGGAGTTTTCAGTCAAGCGCAAGACCATGATGCTCATGGTCTTCCTGGTGGTCATACTGCTGGGAGGGATAGTCTTCACAACCCTGAAGCTCGACCTGCTGCCGAAGATCGAGCCGCCGGTGGTCAACATCCTGACGACCTGGCCGGGGGCGTCGGCGAGTGACGTGGAGCAGAGGGTCTCCAAGACCATCGAGGACGATATGTCGATGATAGAGGGAGTGGACAAGATCTTCTCCCGCTCGATGGACAACGTCTCCGTGGTGACTGTGCAGTTCAAGTGGGGCGAGGACCTCGACGTGAAGATGGGCGATATACGCGACTCGATCAGCTTCATCAAGCGCGACCTGCCCGCCGACGCCGAGGAGCCGATCCTTCTGAGGATCACCTCCGGAACGATCCCGTTTCTCACTCTTTCTCTGACCGCGGAGAGATCCTACGAGGGACTCTACCGCTTCGCCGACAGGGTCGTGATGGAGAATCTGGCCCGCATACCGGGAGTCGGGCAGGTGCTTGTCTTCGGCGGCGAGCAGAGAGAGATAC
The DNA here is from genome assembly GCA_012521675.1 of Synergistaceae bacterium. Classification (NCBI taxonomy): domain Bacteria; kingdom Thermotogati; phylum Synergistota; class Synergistia; order Synergistales; family Synergistaceae; species Synergistaceae bacterium. The sequence goes on from JAAYLU010000103.1 coordinate 18,943, forward strand.
AGGTGCGCATCGACGCGGAGAAGCTTGAAGCGTTCGCCGTGTCCATCCCGGGGATAATCGGCGCGATAGAGAGCGAGAACATCAACATCCCGGCCGGTTCCCTGAAGCAGGGGGAGACCGAGTACTACATAAGGGTGCCGGGACGCTTCTCATCGGTGAACGAGATCGGCAGGACCGTGGTCGGCGTGGCGGGCGGCAGGCCGGTCTACTTGGACGATGTCGCCGAGGTGGCGGACACATACAAGGAGAAGGAGATCAAGGGCTTCCACCTTGACGAGCCGGCGGTCATCATGGTGGTGCTGAAGACCGGAGACGCGAACACGGTCGAGGTCACCCAGGCCGTGTTGGACAGGCTTGAAGAGCTTAAGGAGACGGAGTTCCTGGCGGACGTTGACTATAACGTTGGGATGAACACGTCGGAGTTCATCATAAACTCGATCAACAACCTCTCGACGTCGCTGATAATAGGAATAGTGCTGGTGTTCATCGTCACGTGGATCTTCCAAAAGCGGCTCTCCGCATCGCTCATAATCTGCGGGGCGATTCCCTTCTCGCTGCTGATCACTTTCATCGTGATGGGCAGGCTGGATTACACGATCAACATCTTCACCCTGTCGGCCCTGGCGATGGCGAGCGGCATGGTCGTGGACAACTGCATCGTGGCCACGGACCAGATCGTCTACCATCTTGAGAAAGGCGCCAGGAAGAGCGCGGCCAGCATCATCGGCACGGGGGAGGTTCGTTCCTCGCTGATCGCGTCGACCCTGACCACTATCGTGGTGCTGCTGCCCCTGTCGTTCATAAGCGGGCTGGTGGGGGTCTTCTTCTCGTCGCTGACCATCGTCATGGTGACCGCGGTCGCTGCGTCTCTATTCGTCAGCCTGTCGTTCATACCGATGATGGGGAGTGTCTTCTTCAAGAGGGAGGAGGACAGGCTGCGCCTTCATAAATACACGGACAGGATCATAGCGAGGTTGGAGTCGGGGTACGAGGACCTGCTGGGGTGGAGTCTGGACAACCGGCGAAAGGTGTTCACGGTCGCAGGGGTCCTGCTGGTTCTGACCTTTCTGTCGTTCAGCATGATCGGAACGGAACTGACCCCTGAGCCCGACACCGGCGAGATCATGATCACCGTCAACCTGCCCGAAGGAACCAGGATAGAGGAGACTGACGAGCTGGTGCTTCGGACGATAGAGCATGTGAAGAAAACCGTGCCCGAGGCGATCAACATCTACGGCTACGACGGACGCGACGAGAAGGGGCTTGCCCTTGCTGCGGGACAGGAGTCAGGCCCCAATATCGGTAATGTGGGGCTTAAGCTGGTCGACAAAAGGCAGAGGAAGAAGAGCGCCTTCGAGATAGGCGAGGAGCTGCGTGCTTGGCTTAACGAGCAGCCTGGGATCGAGAAGATGAACGTATTGGTGACCTCCCCGATAAAGGCTCTTTTCCTTGGCTCCAAGCCGCTGACAATAGAGGTCTACGGCGAGAGGCTAGAGGATGTGATCTCGGCGGCCGACGACGTGAAGCAGCTGATCGCCAACATCCCCGGCGTGGTCGATATAAGCCTCAGCCAGAAGCAGAGCAGGCCGGAGATAAGAGTTAACGTGGACCGCGAGAAGGCCTCGATGCTCGGGGTGAACACAGCGACCGTCGGCAAATCTTTAAGGACCTACTTCTACGGCTACGAGACCGGCGAGAGCTACTGGGAGGGCGAGGACGACTACCCGATAAGGCTGCGCCTTAGGGAGGAGCAGCGCAACTCTCGCGAGGTGTTCGATCGGCTGATGATCCCGTCGATCACCGGCGGTACTGCTCGCCTGTCCAACCTGGCGACCTACGAGGACACGATGGGGCCGCCGGAGATCCAGAGGAAAAACAAGCAGCGCTACGTTACGGTGGAGAGCAACGTGCACGGTCGCTCTATCGGCGAGGTCACGGCGGACGCGCGCGCGCTGGTCGAGAGGATGGACAGGCCCTCGGGCGTGACCATCGAGTTCGGCGGACAGGTCCGCGAGCAGACGGAGGCGTTCCAGCAGATGGCGCTGCTGATTCTGCTGGGGATCACCCTGGTCTACATGGTCATGGCGGGACAGTACGAGGCATATCTCGACCCGTTCGTGATAATGTTCAGCATACCGTTCGCCCTGACAGGAGTGGCATTCGCCTACCTGGCGACGGGGCTCTACCTCTCGCTGCAGGCCATGCTCGGCATAGTCATGCTGGTCGGGATAGTTGTCAACAACGCGATCGTGCTGGTGGACTACATCAACCTGCTCCGGGCCAGGGGTATGCCGCTCCGCAGGGCGCTGATAGAGTCAGGCGGAAGGCGGCTGCGTCCGGTCCTTATGACCACCCTGACGACATTCTTCGGGATGCTTCCGATGGCGGTCAGCAACGCGCAGGGATCGGAGATCTGGCGGCCGCTCGCGGTTTCGGTCATGGGCGGGCTGATGATCTCGACCCTTGTCACGATGGTCCTGGTACCGGTGATGTACAGCCTGTTCGAGGAAAAGATCAGAAGAAAAGGGCGTTTTGCGGAGGCGATCAAGGCATGATTAAGATGGTATGGCTGCATTTCAACGAGATGCTGGCGGACGAGGTGACGGAGCTGCTCGACGACGCGGGAGTGGAGTGCTACAGCGCCTGGCGCGACGTCCTGTGGAAGGACAACGCAGGGGACAACACACGCTGGGACGACGCTGTCTTCCCAGGCAAGAACTGGGCTGTGCAGTTCCTGTGCGAGCCGAAGATGGTGGACGACATCAGGCATCGCCTCGAGGCGCTGATGGAGGATCCGTTCGTCGGTAGATCGGGGATAGCCATGTACGTCTCAGAGGCCGAGAGAGTGCTGTAGAGGAAAGACGAGGAACGGGGCGCGGTGCCGCCGGCTCTGCGTGCGAAACACTCGAACGCAGTGCCGGGGCCAGTGCCCCGAGGCCGCGAAAAGACCATGTTTGACGCAGTGGACTGCGCTGCGGGCTACAAGTGCCCCAGCTCCTTTTCCAGAGCCCTGGTCAGAAGGCCGGAGAAGTTGATCCCCGCTCTCTCGGCCTGAAAGGCCAGCTTCGCCGGTATTGTGAGGTTCTTCCGCACCGTCTTTTCCCTAAGCGGGATCATCCAAGCCTCGACAAGCACCAGCGCCTCGTCGTCCCCGGGCTTGACGCTCCGAAAGTCAGATGGCTCGGGGATGGGGTCGTTGTCCTCCTCCATGCAGGCGAGATGCCCCCTCAACGCATCCTGGGCCATGACAACCGCCTCGCCCTGATCCTCCCCGCAGGTGTTGCATCCGGGAAGATCGGGAAACGACACCGCAACTCCGTCCTCGTCATAGCTGAAGATCGCGGGAAAGACGTATCTATCGGGTTTCTTTCTCATTCCGGCCTCAACCCCTTTCTCATGTCCCGGGCTAAAGAAGCCCCGCCTGCCTCAGCGCGCTTTTGAACGTCTTGGGGTGAACATTCTCCCTCGGATGAGGAACCGTAACCTTTCCGGGCTTCGTCGGATGCTTGAAGTGATGATGACCGCCCTCTATCTTGACCAGGTACCAGCCGTCGCTTTCGATCAGGCGGATCAGCTCCTTCGATGTAGGCACAGCTCGCTCCTCCTTTTATACGTATTATCTCATGCGCATAATATGCACGTCAATCGACGGCCTGCACTCTTGTCATCCCGAACGGTGCGAAGCGACGGAGGGACCTCATTCACTTCCTCATCCTCCTCGCTCTCGCCCAAAAACCTGTGCAAAAAACGCTACTCCTGTTGACAAGCCAAAATCACCCGCTATAATGTATTTTCGGCGGGCCGGTGTAGCTCAGTTGGTAGAGCAGCTGACTTGTAATCAGCAGGTCCCCGGTTCAAGTCCGGGTGCCGGCTCCAGGTTGAGGGCAAAGTGGTGGGATGGCCGAGTGGTCAAAGGCAGCAGACTGTAAATCTGCCGACTCCGTCTACGAAGGTTCGAATCCTTCTCCCACCACCACTTTTGTAAGAGAGCGCCGACTTAGCTCAGTAGGTAGAGCACATCCATGGTAAGGATGGGGTCTGCGGTTCGAGTCCGCAAGTCGGCTCCAGTAATAGCAAGGGTTTCCGAGGTTGAAGGGAGCCCTTGCTTCTTTTCTGTATGTCCTATGTTGTCGGAGGTGGTCAGTTTTGCATTGACAAAACGAGTGGGTAGTATAAAACCCTTGCCTACCACGAAAACGAGGTTTATGCGTGACGAAAAGCCTGTAATCATGGGCTATTTAGGCATTGCCAAAGGCTAATTCGTCACGTTGTACTGTCACGGTCGAGTGCGCCATTACATTTTATTAGCCATTGACCTAATCAAACTAACTCGGTATAATCTGATTAGGTAATGAGCTAATTAAATTACAGGAGGATACTCGAGTGGATAAATCAATCATGCTAAAAGCAATTGCTGATGATACCAGATTTAAGATTTTAGAACTACTGTTAGGACACAATTACTGTGTCCGCGCGCTCGCTAAAAAACTTTCTCTAACTGAAGCCACAATATCACAACATCTTAAAGTTTTGCGTGAAGCAGGACTGCTTGAGGGTGAAAAACGTGGCTACTTCATGCACTATGATGTCAAGCGTGATGTATTACGTGAGTTGGCAAAGGAAATAGAAGCATTCGCACGAATTGAGCGCAAATCTTGTGAGCCTGACGAAGATGGTGACTGCGCTGCTGGCGAAACGCAGCATTGCCACAAAAAGACCGCATGTTCCGATGAAGTCAAAGAGTTCTGCCACGGCAAAGATGGCGTTGAGAGGGACGAGCATCATGGGAATTGTAACTGTCACAAATCTTAAAAAGACGTATGGCGATTTTACTGCTGTAGATGATGCCAGTTTCTCTATAAACGTGGGTGAAGTCTTTGGCTTTCTGGGGCCAAATGGTGCAGGGAAAACTTCGACAATCAACATGATGATTGGTCTTTCACGCCCAACTTCGGGCGAGATTACCATTGACGGTATTGATGCAAAAAAGCAAGTGAAAAAGGCGCAATCCATTATGGGAATTGTGCCTGATGAAAGCAACCTTTATGACGATATGGACGGTTTTGATAACCTATGTTTTTGCGGTGCGCTTTATGGAATGAGTAAAGTTGATAGAGAGGAAAAGGCTAACTCACTTTTAGAAAAATTTCAGCTAAAGCAAGCAGGAAAACGCCTTTTCAAAGCCTACTCCAAAGGAATGCGCCGCAAGCTGACCATTGCCGCTGCCATCATTCATTCGCCGAGAATTTTGTTTCTTGACGAGCCAACAACAGGCATTGATGTGGAAAGCGCTAGGCAAATTCGGGAATTGATACTTGACTTAAAAAGCAAAGGCACAACCGTTTTTATCACCACACACTACATAGAGGATGCCGAGCGTATTTGTGATAGGCTTGCCTTTATTGTTGACGGTAAAATTGTTGCCACCGATACCGTTTCAAATCTTATGGAAAATGCTGCACAAGGACACTCTATTCAGTTTGTAACCGACCACCCTGCCGATAGAATCGCAGCAGGATTACAAGAACGGTTTTCGGGTAGTGTTGTTTATACAAACGGCTCTACACTCATCCTACGCTCCGAGGAACAACTTCCGCTTTTGCCTGTTATGCAATACTTTGATGATAACGGCATTGCGATTTTTGAAGCAAAGGAACTCCGACCGACATTAGAAGACGTTTTTGTTGAACTGACTGGCATAGAAGCAGGAAAACTCGGCAAAGAAAAAGAGAAAGGGGGCGGCGAATAATGAAACAATGGATAGCTTTTTGGAACATACTCAAAAAGGACATAAAGAACTATTACCTTAAGCCTCCTAATATCAGTTGGGGTATCATCTTCCCATTGTCATGGACTCTGATGCAACTTCTCCGTTCACCTGGTGGAAGCATGCTGGAATTGCTCCCCGGTCTTATTGCAATGAGCGTTTTATTCGGAACAACTTCAATGCTCGCGGTAACAATAACCTTTGAACGTAGCGGCAGGTCGTTTGACCGCTTGCTGCTTGCACCAATCAGCCTGAATTTGATGGTACTTGCTAAGACGATGGGTGCGATATTATTCGGCATGTTCAACTCCATAGTGCCGATTGTATTTGTTGCATTTCTCACGGATTTAAGCGGTATAAACTGGGGGATGGTTTTCGTTGCTGTACTTCTGATTGCAATAACCTCAACGCTTCTTGGCTTGATGATTGCAGTATCTGCAAAACAGGTTTTTGAAGCACAGACATTTTCAAACTTCTTCCGCTTTCCAATGCTGTTTTTATGCGGTCTGTTTATGCCACTTTCGGCTTTACCAGTGTTTCTACGCCCTGTGTCATTTTGCTTGCCGCTTACTTACGGAACGGATATTTTAAGTGGCGCAATTACAAGTTCAAGCATAATGTCACCTCTACTTTGTGTTCCTGCATTATTAGCATTTGCAGTCGGGTTGTTTTCTATTTGCCGATACAATATTAATCGAAAATGGATTTTGTAATGGTGTGGCGGGGCCCCTAAGTCGATTGAGTCCCTATAATGGTGTAAATTTTGACCGGGCCTGCGGAGTGGACCCTTGCGGATATAATTAGGAAAAACTTAAAAACGGAGGGAGCGGCATGAACGGTTACGAAAGGGCGGTAAAACTGTGGCGGTCGTGGAATGTTGCGGCTGCCTCGGACCTGGACAAATATCTTCACAACTTTCGCATACTGTTTGCCTATCACTCCGGAAAGATAGAAAATGAGGATATAACCTGGCACGATACCAGGGAGATATTCGAAAACGGCCGGGTAACCGGGTTTAGCGGGAATCCCCGCGCCCTCTTCGAGCAGCAGAACCAAAAGCTGTGCTACGAGTACCTTAAGGAAAAAATTGCGGCCAAGGCGCCCCTGGACCTCTGCCTTGTCCGGGAAGTTCACCGTATGCTGACCGCCGGGACCTACGACGAGCGAAGGTATGTAGAAAGAGGCGAACGCCCCGGCAATTTTAAAAGGCACGACTACGTTGCAGGAATTCACGAAGTGGGCGCCGCCCCGGAGGACGCGAAGAGGGAGGTAGCGGAGCTGCTTGCGGAGGTCAACGCCTACGAAGGCCCTGACGTCCTTAAGGCAGCTGCCTATTTCCACGCAAAGTTTGAACATATCCACCCCTTCGCCGATGGAAACGGCCGGGTGGGCAGAACCCTGCTGAACTACTACCTCATGACCAGGAACCACCCGCCTCTCATCATCGGCGAGGAAGATAGGCGGCAATACTTTGTAGCCCTTCAAAAGTATGACGAAGACGAGGACCTGGAGCCGCTCTACCGGTTTCTGAAAGCCGCCGTGGAAAAAACATGGGGCAGGGCAGCCGCCACGGCAGACGGGGAAAAGCAGGGACGAAAAGGATTGAAGGATTTTACGGGGTAGGGGAAAAACAACCCTGTTTTTGCAAGTCGATTTACGCTCCGCACTAAGGAGGTTTGAATATGGCAGGATCAACTTTTCAGACAAATCCTTTCGACTTAATCAAGCTTATTAAGGACTGTCATGACGGGATTTTGCAGCTGCCCGATTTTCAGATAAGCTGTTCCTTCTGATTTAGTGTTGGTTGACAGATACAGCGGCGACAAATAGCAAGGAGTATTAATGATGGCTGATTTTTTCGGGTTGTGCGAGACGGGCGCTGCGGCAGCCGTGGAAATAGCGATAAATAGTGTGGCGGACGTAAATGCGAGAAACGAGAACGGCGATACTCCTTTAGTGCTTGCGGCAGAGCGGAATACCGATCACAAGGTGCTTGAAGTGTTGCTGAGGGCGGGCGCGGAGATAGAGACGAGAAACGACCGCAACCTGACGCCGCTTCATCTGTCGGCCGGCTTCAACACCAACCCCGAGGTAACGAAGGCGTTGCTGGAGGCGGGCGCGGACATGGGGGCGAGAGACACCGGAAACGACACTCCGCTTCATCTGTCGGCCGCCCTCAACTCGAACCCCGCGGTGACGGAGGCGTTGCTGAAGGCGGGCGCGGACATGGAGACGATAAACGACCGCAGCGACACGGCGCTTCATCTGTCGGCTCGCTTCAACTCGAACCCCGCGGTGACGGAGGCGTTGTTGAAGGCAGGGGCGGACATGGGGGCGAGAAACACCGAAAACGACACGGCGCTTCATCTGTCGGCCGCCTTCAATGCCAACCCCGAGGTAACGAAGGCGTTGCTGGAGGCGGGCGCGGACATGGGGGCGAGAAACACCGCAAACGAGACGCCGTTGCATCTGTCGGCCGCCCTCAACTCCAACCCCGCGGTGACGGAGGCGTTGCTGAAGGCGGGCGCGGACATGGAGGCGAGAGACACCGAGCGCCGCACGCCGTTGCATCTGTCGGCTTATGTAAACTCCAACCCGGAGGTGATAGAGGCGTTGGTAAAGGCTGGGGCCGGAATTCAAGCGAAAAACGAACAGGGCGATATGCCAATAGACTTGCTCGAAAAAAACGACAACTTTTCCAAGATCAAGGGAACAGACGTTTACCGGGACCTTTGCGGGGGCGACAGATAGGCGTATGCCAGGGTCGTCTTGATGCTCTCGTGGCAGAGCAATTCTTTGATGGTGAAGATGCAGGTGTCCATCACGGCGAGTTGGCCGGGAAGTCGTGTCTCATGCAGTTCCATGAAAAATGCTGGATGCAGTCTCTTTTCTGCAGATTGCCCCACGTTTTTTTCGTGTCGTCCAATGGAACCTCCAAGGTCTGCACGGAAAGATGAAGTTGCTGTAAATGCCTTGCTTTCCGGCTCGTTTTTGCCAATCTTTCAGCGCGATCAGGTGTCTTTTTCGCTCATGGGGCAAAATGCCTGATCTTCCTCGCCGAGTCCGCACCTGGTACGAAGGGAACCCCTGTCTTTTTCTGGTCGTGCTAAAAAGTACTGTTACTCCGCTACTTTTTCCAAAGGAAGCACATGAACCCCCCTCTGCCCCTCTCGTATCCGGCTTTCTCCGCCTCTTCGCAGATTTCCTCAGCCTTTGCCCCCGGGTGGATAAACAGGCACTCTTTGAATGCTTCGGGTTCCTTTGGAACCAAGGCTCTCATTTCGTTTTCCGTCACGAAGCGCGCGTGCCGGAAGACAGAGTCCTGCTTCGCGGCAATTTCACTGTATAGCTCTCCCCAATCGCTCTTTTTGTTTATGGTGCCGATAAGGAGGGAGCCTCCGGGTTTCAACACCCTGAACAGCTCGTCAATTGCTCTTTGCCTGTCGTCAAAAAACTCGAAAGCGGCCATTGATACAACCGCGTCGAACGTGTCCTCCGGGTAATCAAGCACCGCGACGTCCATCAGGGTGAATTCAGCCTGGATGCCCCTGATCTTGGCTTTGTCCCTCGCGACCTCCAGCATTTTTATCGAAGTGTCAACGCCCGTCACCTTGCAGCCCAGTTTTGCCAGTGTCAGGCTGAAGTTTCCCGTGCCGCACCCGGCGTCCAAAACTTTCATTCCGGGACTCGGAGCGAGCAGTTCCAAGGCGCACGCCCTCTCCACACGGTCGACGAAGTTTCCTAACGGTGTTTCGTACCACTGGTCGTATGTAGAC
>JAAYLU010000104.1 GCA_012521675.1 Synergistaceae bacterium
CCGAACGGGCGGTTTTTCCGTTCGTGTCGATCGCTTATCCCGAGGAGTCGGAGACGACGAGGGGCAAGCAGGCGACCGGCGAAGCGAAGCGAGCCTAGTCGATCGTTTATGCGGCATGCCCCTGACCGCGAAGCAGGCGACCGGCGACCGGCGAAGCGAATGGGCGTTTTTTCGTTCGCGTATCTCCGGTCTTGTTCCGAGGGACTGAGCGGTATAAGCCAGTAGAACCAGGAGGGACGCCCGTTCGGGCGTCCCTTTTTTCTCGGATGGCCGGACGAATGTCAAAAAATGGGCATCGTCCTTGAAAATGAGTTAAAATAATGATCGTCCTCTTGGTTTGAAGGGGGAATATTGCTCCCTCGTTTTTTCGGCTTTCGAGAGAAAGAGAGGTAATATGCCGATGGTGAGCGAGAAGAATTCCGCCTCTGCGGACGTCGAATCATGCCGGTGGGAGAACATGTTCTTTTTCTGCGACGATCCGGTGCGTACTAAGCGCTATATCCAGATAATCGAGGCCGTCTTCGATAATACGGTCGAAGGCATCGTGATAACGGACGCTGACGGGACCATCCGCATGGTCAACTCGGCTTTCTCGGCCATCACCGGCTACTCGCCGGAGGAGGCGATTGGGAAGACCCCGAGGATCCTGAAGTCGAACCGCAACCCTCCCGAGTTCTACCAGGAGTTCTGGAGGCGACTGTTGGAGGAGGGGCACTGGGAGGGGGAGATCTGGAACCGGAGGAAGAACGGCGAGGTCTATCCCGAGTGGATGGTGTGCACGGCGGTCTACGACGAGGACGGGACGCCCGGACACTTCGTGTCCGTCTTCAACGACCTGTCGGAGGTGAAGTTCAAGGACGCCCAGATCGAGCTTCGCTCGAACTTCGACTTCCTCACCGGCCTGCCGAACAAGGAGGTCTTCCAGAGCCGCCTCGAGGACGAGATCGCGAGAAGCGCCGACGGCGACAGGCGATTGGCCCTGCTCGTCTTCGATATAAACAGATTCAAGAACATCAACGATACCTTGGGGCACTTCGCCGGAGACGTCCTGTTGAAGCAAGTCGGCGATTTTCTGTCGGAGTGCGCCGGGCCGACCGCGATGGTCTCGCGCATAGGAGGCGACGATTTTCATATACTGGTGCCGGACGTAGGAGGCCCCGAGGATATCGCCGCCAGGGTGAAGAAGGTTCTCGGCTGCCTCCGCGAGCCGATGGAAGTCGAGGGGCACAGGCTGTTCATAAGCGCGAGCGTCGGGATCAGCCTCTTCCCGGACGACGGCTCGGACGTAGACGAACTGACCAAGCGGGCCGACATCGCCATGGGAAAGGCCAAGGAGAGCGGGATCAGCAGCTATAGGTTCTTCACCGACGAACTCGGGGTGAGCGCGTCGCTCAAGCTGAAGATCGAGAACGCGCTGCGCGAGGGACTGGAGAGGGACGAGTTCTACATGAACTACCAGCCAAAGTACTGCATCAGGCGAGGAGAGCTCTCCGGGGTGGAGGCGCTGCTGCGATGGGATGCCCCCGACGGACCGCATCCGCCGACGGATTTCATACCGCTGGCCGAGGAGACGGGGCTCATCCTTCCGCTGGGAGATACTGTTTTTCGCAAGGTGTTCGGCCAGATCGCCGGGTGGAGGAAAGAAGAAGTCTTCCTCGGAGAGGTGGCGGTCAACCTGTCGCCGCGCCAGTTCCACCAGGCGGGCCTGCTTAATAGAGTCAAGGCCCTGCTTGACGAGTACGGGGTTCCTCCGTCCGCGCTGGGCATAGAGGTAACAGAGTCGGGGATCATGGAGAACCTTATGGACTCGATCAAGGTCATGTCCGAGCTTAAGGAGCTGGGGATGACTATCTATATCGACGACTTCGGCACGGGATACTCGTCGTTGAACTACCTGAAGCGACTTCCCATAGATGCCTTGAAGATCGATAAGAGCTTCATCGACAACGTGCTTGAGGATGTCAACGACTCTGCGATCGTGAGAGCGGTCATCGGAATAGCGCGCTCACTGGGACTCAGGGTAGTGGCGGAGGGAGTCGAGACGAGAGAACAGCTTGAGTTCCTAAGGCAGAACGGGTGCGATGAGATCCAGGGTTACCTGTTGAGCAAGCCGCTTCCTCCCGAACGATTCGGCACGTTTCTTGAAAATGAAGTGCCCGATTTTTTCAGCCGAGCCGTCGGGAACACATACTGCTGAGTTTTCCTCCGCTCGCGCGGTGGGAGGGCTCAAGGGGGATTTAGATGAGGGTTTTGAAAAATGTGCCTATTTCGGATCTGCATATGTACAGGGGGCATGTCGTGGAGGACGTGGTATCTCCCTCCGGTTCCCTGCTTTTACCGAGCGGAGGCGACATACGGGAGCTGCTGCATTCAATGCCGTCAGCGGTCAAGAACCTATCCCAATGGGGTATCGAAACAGTTCTTCTCAGCGTGTCGTACAACATCTCCGAGGAGGACTTCAAGATAATCCTGGAGAACGTGAGGCCGAAGATCCGTGTGCTGGAGGCGGAGGTTGCGCACAAGACGATCGCCCAGGTCGACGAGGTGTACACGAGGATCACGGAGAACGGCACGCTGGGAGAAGGCGCTTATCACCTGGCCCAGCAGGCCGCCATTCTGTCGGAGGAGGTGTCCCGCACCCCGCAGATACTGCTGTGCCTGAGCAAAGTCAAGGACAGCGACGAGTACACGTTCGTCCACTCTCTGAACGTCGCTCTTTTAAGCGGTTTCCTTGCGAGAAAACTGGAGCCGGACGACGGTGAGCTGGCCGCCGTGGTCACATACGGCGGCCTTCTTCACGACCTCGGAAAGGCCAGGGTACCCCAGGGTGTACTGAACAAGCCCGGAAAGCTGACTTCCGAGGAGTACGAGATCATGAAGCAGCACTCGGCGCTCGGTTACGAGGTGGCCAGAAACTCCGGCATCTCGGATACGAGAGTGCTTTCCGTCATCAGAAGCCATCACGAGAGGTGGAATGGAAGGGGCTACCCCGACGGCCTGAAGAGCAGGGATATCCCGCTTTTTGCGCGTTTGACGGCGGTCGCGGACGTCTTCGACGCCCTGACCGCGAAAAGGGTGTACAAGGAGCCCTCCACCAGCCGGGAGGCAGTGTCGTTGATGCTCAAATCCTCCGAGGGGGACTTCGACTGGGACATCGTTCGGCTGCTGCTGGTGTCAGTGGGGCTGTACCCGCCCGGAACGATCGTCGAACTGTCCGACTACAGCACGGGCGTGGTTATCGCCTCGCAGAGCACGGACCTGATGCGACCGACGATCCACGTCTTCGCCGACAGGGAGGGGAAGAGAGTACCGCCCGAGGGCAGGCTGATAGACCTGTCCGCCCAGACCGAGCTCTACGTTCGCCGTACCCTGGACGACTTGGGCAAGGGGACCTCCTACCTGTAGATGTGCTGTCTCAGCCGGGTCAGGGTCTTCCCGAAGTTCGCTCTATCTCCCCTATTTTCTCCTCGAAGCCGTAGATGGTGGGATCGATCTCCTCGACCGTACCGTTCAGCTCTTTCATAGACCTGAAGGAGTAGCCCTTGGGCATCCTGTTGGCGAACCTCTTCACCTTCAGGAGGGCCTGCAGGTAGTTCCGCTCGAAGGGCAGGATCGCCTGGGCGGCAAGCAGGGCGCTGGGGGTCTGCTCCGTGTGGAAAAGAAGGGCCATCTCGAGGTTCTCCTCGATATCCATCTCGTCGTACCATAGTGTGGCCAGTATCCTCCTGTAACGTTTTCTCTCCTGCTTTCTGACGATCTTGGATACGGCCCGGTCGATTCGCCTCATTCCGGAGCGGATCGAGGCAGCAACTGCTTTTTCGCCCTTCGTGGGCAGGGAGTATCGCGCGATGAACTCCGCCTCGACCTGCTCGAGCGTCTCCCTTCTGAGGAGCCTGCCGAAGGACGGCCTCAGTGAAACTTCCGCCCTCTCCGCAGGTGCCGCAAGAAGACCCCTGAAGACCTCTCCGGTGGAGAAGCCGCGCCTCTCGAAAGGGGAGTTCGCCAGCCACGTCGCGTAGCCGGGGTCGAAGAGCCCCTTTCTCCCCGCGCGCCCCGCCATTTGGAGAAATTCGTTCTTCGAGATAGGGGAGTCGGAGTGATATCTGACCAGCTGGGCGAAAACAGCTGTCTCCGCCGGGAGGTTGACGCCGAGCGCAAGCGCGTTCGTGCCGCAGACGACATCCAGGATCCTCTCGCGGAAGGCGGCCTCGACCAGGATCTTCTCCTTCGGAAGCATCCCGCCGTGGTATATGCCGACGCCGTTGAACAGCGGCCGTTGAACCTTCGGCACTCCCAGGATCCCGGCGAGCTCCTGCAGGCGTCGTTGACCTCGAGACGGTACCCGGTCCCTGCGGGCGGACACCTGGTAAGCCAGCTCGGTCGCGCCTTTTTGCGAGAAGAGAAAGACCAGCGCGTCCCTGACGGTGTCGATTTGCGCAGGTCGATCGGGGGTGAAAAGAAGCCTGGTCTCCCGTTTTTTATTCTTGAAAAGGAAGAAGTGGCGTCCTGTCACCATTTCAAGGTACCTTGCGACCGATTGTGCGCCGCCCAGGGTGGCTGACATCACCAGGATCGGGGTGGATTCGTCCGTGTTGCGAATGCCGTCGATGTACGTCCGGGCCCGGTCCGGGTCGTCGAAGATGTAGTGAAACTCGTCCACGATAAGCATCTGGCCGGGAACCCGGGCGTACTTCAGCGAGTAGATCTCCTGGGTGCAGCAGATGATGGGCGCGCCCTCGTGTTTCTTGAAGTCCCCCGTCTCTATCCCGACGTCCAGCCCGAGCTTTCGGAGGTCCAGGTAACGTTCGTTGCTCAGCGCTTTGATCGGAGCGGTGAAGATAATTCGCCCTCCCCACGGGTGCACCGGGTCGCCGTCCGTGTCCATAATACCGGCCCACATGTAAGCGACCAGCGTCTTTCCGGCGCCTGTCGGGGCGGAAAGAACGGCGCTCTTGCCGTTGATCGCCTTGTAAGCCTCCAGTTGCCAAGGGTAGAAGGATATGCGGGACAGGGTTGGATCACCTCTCGAAAGTCAGCTGAGCGTTAAATTTCGTTTTCATGATATCATAATCCGCGTTGAATCAACCGCCTCGACGCTCTTGTGCGACGAGACTGTGAAACGAGGTTGGGTCCGTGGGTTGGGATAAAGTTTTTCAGCTGTTCGGCGGCTTGGGGTTGTTCCTTTACGGGGTGAAGCTGATGAGCGAGGCGCTGCAGAACATCGCGGGCGACAGGATGCGCCTCCTCATAGGGTCCTTGACGGAAACGCCGGTGCTGGGAGTGTTTGTCGGCGCTCTTGTCGCCATGCTGATCCAGAGCAGCAGCGGTACCACGGTGATGACGGTGAGCTTTGTCCATGCGGGTCTTATGTCGCTGAAACAGGCCGTGGCTGTCATAATGGGCGCGAATATCGGGACCACCGTGACGGCCCAGATCGTCGCCTTTAAGGTCGAGGGGTTCTCCCTCCCCATCCTCGGGCTCGGGGTTATCCTGCTGTTCTTCGGAAGGAGCAAGAGGTGGAGGTACGCGGGCAACGGCCTGATAGGATTTGGCCTTCTCTTCATGGGAATGCTGACGATGCAGGACTCGATGTCCTTCCTGCGGGATCGTGGGGATCTCTTCTCGGCCTTCAATGCCTCTCCGCTGCTGGGATTGTTTGCGGGGACCGCCGTGACGATGATAGTGCAGGCCAGCTCCGCGACCATAGGCCTGACGATGGCGATGGCGGCACAAGGATTGCTGACCCTGGAGGCCGCCCTTCCGATCCTGCTGGGGGACAACATAGGCACGACCATCACCGCGGTGCTGGCCTCGATAGGCTCCAACCGCTCGGCTAAGCAGGCCGCCGCGGCGCATGTACTGTTCAACGTCGTCGGAGCGACGATATTCCTGGCGCTTCTGCCTGTGTATGGCTCGGTGGTCAGGTCGACCTCCGGCGATATCTCGAGACAGATAGCGAATGCCCACACGATCTTCAACGTGGGCAACACCCTTGTCTTCCTGCCCTTTGTCCCTCTTTTCGTCCGCATCATAAGACGCATCGTACCCGACAAGAAGGACGCTATGATCACAGGGCCGATCTACCTTGATAAAAAGCTCCTTGACGCCTCGCCCGCGGCCGCGGTCGGCGCCGTGAAGAAGGAGATATTGCACATGGGGGATATAGCCCGCTCCATGCTCGCGGACGTCCGGGCGGCCTACACGGATGATGCCCATAAGATGATCGCGGAGGTCGCTCGCAAGGAGAAGGCCCTGAACGAGATCAACAGGGCCGTCTCCTCCTATGCGTACGAGATCTGGCAGTACGAGGTCTCCGATGACCTATCGACCGTGCTGGGGTCTTATGTAAACGGCACGGGCGACATAGAGAGGATCGGCGACCACGCCACCAACATGATGGAGCTGTACGAGTACAAGCGGGACAACGGGCTGGACTTCTCGCCAGTCGCCCGGGAGGAGTTCCGCGGGATGTTCGACCTGGTGGAGAGAGCCGTGCGACTGAGCCTGGAATCCCTGGATGAAGAGGATGTCTCGAAGGCAGAGGAGGTGGACGCCATCGAGGAGGAGGTCGATCTAAGGGAGAAAATGCTGCGCAAGAACCACATCCTTCGCCTGAACAAGGGGGAGTGCACCCCGGCGGGCGGAGTCATATTCATAGATATCCTCAGCAACCTCGAGAGGGTGTGCGACCACGCGCACAACATCTCCCTCATCTCTCTGGATATCTCGAGGCTGCACCGGTGATTCATCACGGCGTCTGTCTCGGAAATAACTGAAATGACGTAAAATATGTATTTAAAAGAAACATGGGGGCATGCTCTGATATAATTAGCGGAAACGTTCACGGTGAACCGCGCCAATGATGACTGGAGGGTGCATTGATGGGCAAAAGACGGTATTTGGACTCCTCCGAGCATTTGAAAAGCCTGGCGGCGCTCCTCTTTCTGGGGTTTGCGCTGATGGGCGTCTTCTTTTTTACGATGGGCTTCTTCGACGCTCGTGCGGTCCGCAAGCAGAAACAGAACTACGCCGAAAGTCAGTACCTGCAGACTACCATGGCGCGCCTGGCGCTTGAGGATCGCATCGCGTCCGTGATGACTCAGCAGCGCCACCTGATGGATCATCTCCTGAAGGAAGAGCCGTTGCCGTTCAACGAAATACAACTGCTGCTGCAGAGCGCCATCTACAATACATCGGACGTGCTTGGCTTCTCGTTCGTGCCGTGGCCGAATCGCGAGTCGGCTCGCCCCTTCGCGGCCTTCAGGTCGACGCCGTCGGGGAACGACGCCAGGGAGTTCGCCCGCACCATGGAGAGCAGGTTTGATTTCGCATCAGCGGAGCACAGGGACCCGCAGATGCTTTCGGGAAAGATCATCGCATCCACTCATACGAGGATGATCGCCCTGGTCGAGGGCGCTACCTCGGGGAAGGACCAGAAGTGGTACTCGATAGCGATTCTCAGCCTCTCTCCCTTCCTCTCCCGCTACATCCTACCCCTTGCGCAGGGGGTCAGCAGCGATTTCTTCATGATCGATTCGTCGGGGATCGTGATGGAGCACAAGCAGAGCTCCTTCATAGGAAAAAATGTCGCCGACCTTGACGACGGGGAGGGACGAGCCCTTTACGAGGTCTGGCTCCGCTTGAAAGAATCGTTCTCGGGGATGGAATGCCTCGAATCGACATTCTCGGACCTGGCGGAGCCCAGCCGCAGGAGCCTGACGTGGAACTCCGTCAGGGTCGGATCGAACAGATTCTACATAGGCTCGTACGTGCCGGAGCAGGACATCAACCCCTTGCTCACGGAGTTGAGGGCTCAAAGGTATATGCTGAGCGGCGGCGTGTTGATCCTGTTCCTTTTCTCCGTGTATGTGCTGTCGAAGATCAAGAGGAGCTCGGCCGCAAGACGGGCGGAGGAGTCCCTCAAGGCCGTGTTCAACGGTCTGCCGACGGGAATAGCGGTGCTTGACGAAGCGGGTGCCATCCTCGCATGCAACGAAAAACTGGAGAGGATGACCGGAAGAACCAAAGAGCAGCTTAAGATGCGCACGATTTACGACCTCGTCGCCCCGTCGTCGCAGGAACAGAAGGAGGAGCTGCGCGAAGCCCTCGCGGGCGACGGGAATTTTGCGAGCTTCGAGCTTCTGCTCTCCGGAAACGAGGCGGAGATGGACTCCCCCCTCAACTCCAGCTTCTGGACCTCCGTCAAGGCCTGCAGACTTGATTTCGAGCCGGGGACCAAGCGCTGGGTCGTGGCCTTCACAGATATTTCGGAGTATAAACGTACCGAGCACCATCTGGAGAGCAGCGTCGAGGAGCTCAAATCGCGCGAGGAGGACCTCTCCCGGCGCGCAAAGGGGCAGGACGCCTTCCTCGAGATGTTCTCCAAATTTGCCGATTGCGAGTCCGTCGAGGACCTGTTTGAAATTATCTCCGAGCACATGGCCCCCATCATACCCTTCAGGGGACTGACCCTCTACGTAAGGAAATCTCGCGAGGCAACGTCCTACGAAGTCATCGATACCATGGGCGACGTGGTCAAGCTCGACCAGACGGATTTCATGGAGAAGAGGAAAGGGGTCCTGGGCAGGGTCGCGGAGACAGGCCGGCCCTACCTTATGGGAGATGCCTCGATCGACCCTTACTTCATCCCTCACTCTTCCGAGGTGCGCTCCGCTGTATTCGCTCCCGTCCTGCATAAGAACTTCCTGTGGGGGGCGATAGTGCTGGACAGCGAGACCAAACACACCTTCGGGGTCCGGGAGAGAGACCTGCTTACGATTGTCGCCTCCTACCTCGCCCTGCACCTGGAGGAGGCCGCCG
Organism: Synergistaceae bacterium; assembly: GCA_012521675.1. Lineage (NCBI taxonomy): Bacteria > Thermotogati > Synergistota > Synergistia > Synergistales > Synergistaceae > Synergistaceae bacterium. Next base: position 8,821 of record JAAYLU010000104.1, read on the forward strand.
CCAGGGAGGAGCTGGGGCGCAAGGCCAAACACCTGAGCTTCCTCCACAGGTTCGTCCAGAAGATAGCCGCCGAGAGAAGCAACGAGGAGCTTGCGCGCAGGATCGTGGACGTGCTCTCCGACGAACTCGGATTCCCCGGGGCCGCTTTCTACACCCCGCCGAAAAAAGGGGAAAGCTCGCCGATCCTCCTGGCCGGGCGGTTCGACGATAAACATGGTGCCGGCTCGCCGGGATGCCACTTCGAGGCGGGCGCAGCGATGAGGAGCCGGACTTTCGTCGAGCGGCGTGAGAACGGAAAGGCGTTTACCCTGGCGATCCCGGTGTCCTTCGAGGGGGAGGTCTTCGGAGCGCTTGCGGCAAGGCATGACAAGGGATTCTCCGAGTCGGTCCACGAGCTCCTCGAGATCACCGCCGAGCATATGAGCACCTTCTGGGCGCTTAACAACCTGATCGCCCTGCGCCGCCACGAGTCGCTGGTGGATCCGCTGACCCAGGTCTGGAACAGGCGCTACATAATTCACAGGCTGGACGAGGAGAACTCCCGCATCAGCAGGACAAAGGGCAAGGGGGCGGTCGTGCTGGTTGACCTTGGCGACTTCAAGAGGATAAACGACAGGTACGGGCACACCACCGGAGACGAGGTGCTTCGCGTGACCTCGGCCACGATGAGTAAAAAGCTTAGGGACTATGACATGATAGGCCGATACGGCGGAGACGAGTTCCTCATATACCTTCCGGACGTCACCAGGCAGGAGGCGGAGGCTGTGATGCTCCGAATGGAGGATATGGTGGGCGAGCAGAGAGTGGAGGGTTACGACGGAAGGGTCATCCTCGATTATGGTATCGCCGTATGCCCTGGAGACGGGGCGAACCTCACGGACGCGATCAGGATAGCCGACGAGAGAATGTACAGGAACAAGGAGAGAAGAAAGGCCCGTGCAAGGGGCTGACCAGGTTATTCAGGGAGTGTGACGGCTCTTGCAGCAGATGATTAAACAAAAAATCCTCGTCGCCGAGGACTCCCCGGCGCAGCGCCTGATGCTGGCCCGGCAGCTGAAAAAATGGGAGTACGAAGTCATCGAGGCCTCGGACGGGGCGGAGGGGCTGACCCGGTTCCAGGTCGAGAGCCCCGCGATAGTAATCACGGATCTCGACATGCCCGTCATGGACGGAATAGCGCTGATAGAGAGGATTCGGGCCCTCGAGTCCTCGAGGACCTACATAATCGTCCTCAGCGCGTCGGGCGACAAGTCCACCGTGGTCACCGCCCTGGCCCACGGCGCCGACGACTACCTGGTGAAGCCCTATCATCCGGACGAGCTGCACGTCAGGCTGTCGGGAGCCGAGAGAGTGCTCCGGCTTCAGAACCAGGAACTTCTTATCTTCGCCATGGCTCAGCTCGTGGACATTCGCAGCTCGGAGACGGGGGCCCACCTGGAGAGGGTGCAGTTCTTCTGCAGGCGCCTCGCAGAGGAGCTCGCAGGCGATGACGTCTCGCTGGGCATCTCCGCCTCGTGGATCTCCTCGCTGGTCTCCATGTCCCCCCTTCACGACATAGGAAAGATAGGCATCCCCGACGCCATCCTCAACAAGCCGGGCAGGCTCGACCCCGACGAGTTCGAGATAATGAAGGATCATGTGAACATCGGAGTCTCCGTCCTGTCGCGGATCTATGAGCGCACTCGCTACGCCCCGTTTGGATTCGCCATCGAGTTGATAGCCAGCCATCACGAAAAGTGGGACGGGAGCGGCTATCCGAACGGGCTCTCGGGCAAGGAGATTCCGCTGAGCGGAAGGATAGTAGCGCTGGCGGACGTGTACGATGCCATAAGCAGCCAGAGGGTGTACAAACCGGCGTTCCCGAGGGATGAGTGCCGGAGGATAATACTTGAGGGCTCTGGAAGCCACTTCGACCCGGCGCTGGTAGGTATCTTCGACCGGATCGAGGACGAGCTGTGGTCGGTGGTAGAGAGGCTGCGCGACTCTCATGACTGAGCGCCCGCCCGGACTGGATGGGGGTTTTTCGTGACGGCATGGCTGCCTCGGCCGATCGGCCGCCTCTCTCTCCGAAAGGTGATCCTGGCCGTCTCCATCCTCCAGGTGCTTCTCCTGGGCTTGACACTTGGGTATGCGTTCAAGCGGACCTCTCGAAGGGCGGTGGAGTCCTTCGCTCATCGCCTGGGGAGCGAGGTCGCCGCCCGCATAGAGGAGCATGTCGAGTCGTACATGTCGACGCCTCTCGTGATCAACCGCCTCAACGAAGAGGCGATCCTTTCCGGAAGGGTGAATCTCGCCAATCCGCGGACCTGGCAGCCCTTCTTTTCCGAGCGAATGCACTCCTTCCCCAGCATAACGGACACCTTCATCGGAACTGTCGACGGCGAGTTCTACGGCGCCAGGAGGTTTGACGGCGAGATAGAGCTCGTGTTCGCCTGCCCCGAGGCTACAGGTGGCGTATCGGTCTCCTGCAGGTCAGGCCCGGATGGGCTGGCTGGGGAGCAGACGGCTTCATATCCCGGATTCGACCCCAGGACCAGGCCTTGGTATCTGGCCGGCGCGAAGGCGGAGACCAGCGCGTGGAGCGAAGTCTTCGTGCACTTCGCGCTCGAGGTGCCCACGATCACCGCTGTGCGCCCCGTTCGCGGGCCGGACGGCGACCTTGTCGCGGTGCTCGGCGTCGACGTGACCCTCTCGGAGATAAGCGATTTCCTGGGGTCGCAGAGGTTGGGGGAGGGAGGCAGGGCCTTCATACTCGACGAGGAGGGCTTCATAATCGCCGACTCGACCGCCGGTTTACCGTTCGAGATCAAAGGCCGCAAGATCTCCCGAATGACCGGCAAAGAATCCCCCGACCCGGCCATCCGATCGGTCGCGCTCGAGATGGAGCGAAAAAGAACGGAGGAAGACCCCTACCCTATGTTCGATGTCCGGATGGATTCGGACGTAACCTCCTACGTTCATACAATTCCCTTCAAATCACCGGGGCTCGGCTGGGAGATCGCGGTTGTGGTCCCGGACTCGGAGTTCTCGGCCCCGGCCCGCTTCATGCTGCGGGCGGTGATAGGTGTTACTATGACCATCCTGGTGATCACACTGGTAAGCGGACTCATGCTGTCGGCCTGGATCTGCCGCCCCCTGTCGGACCTCCTTCACTTCGCGCAGGCGATAACGAGGGGGGACTGGCGTGCTCCTCCCATGCTCGACAGGGAGGACGAGGTGGGCGAGCTGTCCCGGTCGTTCGGGATAATGGCCGATCAGCTCTCCGAGGCCTTCACGGGCCTGGAGCAGAAGGTCCGCGAGAGGACGGTCGAGCTGGAGGAAAAGAACAGGGAGCTGGCGGTGGCGAAGGCGGAGTCGGAGTCACTGGCGGAGATGACCGCGGAGGCCAGCCGGGCCAAGAGCGCCTTTCTGGCCTCGATGAGCCACGAGATACGCACGCCCATGAGCGCGGTCCTCGGGCTGAGCGACCTGCTGATGGATACGCAGATGACGGACGAGCAGAGGGAGTACGTCTCACTGGTGCAGTCTTCCGCCGAGTCGTTGCTCGAGATAATCAACGATATCCTTGACCTCGCGAGGGTGGAGGCGGGCAGGATGTCCATTGAGAGGGCCCCCTTCGGTCTGCGTCCGCTCGTGGAGCAGGTGGCCGCGATAATGAGGGCGCAGGCGGAGAAAAAAGGGCTGGAGGTCGTCGTTCTCCTGGGCGAGGACCTGCCCGACTCGCTGATCGGGGACTCGGCCAAAATTCGCCAGGTGCTCACCAACCTCGCCGGGAACGCGGTCAAGTTCACTCACACCGGCCTGGTGGAGATAGACGTGTCCTGCGAAGGGAGGAAAGGCGACGATTTGCTTGTGGCCTTCTCCGTCAGGGACACGGGCGTTGGCATTCCCGGAGAAGAAATGGATAGGCTCTTCGAGCCCTTCACCCAGCTGGACGACCGGACCGCCCGCAGGTACGGAGGAACCGGGCTCGGCCTGTCGATATCGATGTCGCTCGCGCGAATGATGGACGGCGGGATATCGGTGGAGAGCGAGGTGGGAAGAGGCAGCCTCTTCAAATTCACGGTCCCTTTATCAAGCCATCGCGGAGAGATCACGGAGCAGCAGGAGGACGTACCGGAGCGAACCCCGCCAAGGGAGGGAAGTGTCCTGCTGGCCGAGGACAATGTGATAGGCGCCAAGGTGGCGACCACCATGCTGAAGAAGGCCGGACTCGTAGTAAGACATGCCGAAAACGGGCTGGAGGCTGTCGAACTATGGCGACACGAGAAGTTCGACCTCATACTGATGGACTGCGAGATGCCCGAGATGGACGGCTTCGAGGCGACGCGCGTCATACGCTCGGAGGAGGGAGAGGGCGAGTCCGTGCCGATTGTGGCACTCACCGCCTACGCGATGAAGGGGGACAGGGAGAGGTGCCTGGAGGCCGGCATGACCGACTACATGACGAAGCCGTTGCGATCCGGACGACTGGACGAGATCCTGTCGCTCTATCTCGACGAAAGGGCGGAACCGGCCGATGAGACGGGCGACTCCGCCGTTGGCGAAGACGACGATGGTTCCCGGTGGAAGGCCGGTCTGAAAGGGCTTTTGAGCACCCTTAACGATGACGCCGATGAACTGAAGGAGATTGTGTCCACCTTCCTCGAAGAGATGCGCGATAATCGCGACGAGTTCGAACGGGCGTTAGAAAAGGGAAGCCCCACGGATGCCGCGGGGGCGCTTCACAAGATAAAGGGAATTCTCGGCTATGTCGTGGGTGAGACCGACGCCAACCTGGCCGGGGAGCTCGAACTCCTTGCCAGGAAGTCGTTGCTCGACGCGGACGACCCCGGGCTCGACAAACTGAAAACCATGTTGGACCGCCTCGAGGCCTTCCTGTGCGAGGAGCTGGAGTTTTAGTCGAGGGATTCTCGCTTTGCTTTCACGCTTCACGTTGTACACATTTCAATGTTATAATGTTCAATGCATCGAAATATCTATCATCAGGAGGTTCTTCCAATGGCCGGCAAGATAATCGAGTGTGTTCCCAATTTCAGTGAAGGGCGTCGCCAGGACGTTATCGAGGCGATAGTCGCTCCCTTCAAGACGACAAAGGGCTGCGGTCTCCTCGATTACCGGGCGGACGCCGACCACAACAGGCTGGTGGTGAGCCTTGCGGGTGCTCCGGAACCGGTTCAGGAGGCCCTGCTGAAGGCCGCTTCAATCGCTGTGAAAGAGATAGACATGAATAGCCACCAGGGGGCTCACCCTCGGATCGGAGCGGTGGACGTGATCCCCTTCACCCCTGTTTCCAATATCGCGATGGACGAGTGCATCGAGCTGTCGCACTCGTTCGGCGAGCGGTTTTTCAAGGAGCTTGGAGTGCCTGTCTACTTCTACGAGGACTCGGCGAAGAGGCCGGAGCGCAAACGCCTCGAGGTGATACGCAAGGGGCAGTACGAGGCGCTCAAGACCGAGTCGGTCAACCCGGATCGGAACCCCGACATTGGCGGTCCCGCCCTTCACCCGACCGCGGGCGCTACGGTCGTGGGTGCCCGCAGATTCCTCGTCGCGTTCAACGTAAATCTTAACACCGCAGACGAGGAGATAGCAAAGAGCATAGCCAACTGCGTCCGAGCATCCAGCGGCGGCTTCTGCCACGTCAAGGGAATGGGAGTGGCGCTGCACGAGCGCGGTATGGCGCAGGTGAGCATGAACATCGTCGACTTCGAGAAGAACGCAATATACAGGGTGCTGGAGCTGATCAGGTTGGAGGCGCGCCGCTGGGGGGTCGAGGTTGTAGAGACGGAGATCTACGGCATGATCCCTGCTCTGGCGATGCTGGAGAGCGCAGCCTACTATATGCAGGTGAAGGACTTCGACCCGATGCAGGTGCTGGAGCTGAAGCTGCTGGCGGGCGGTGACGTCTGATGACGGTGAAGCTGTTCAGAAACGCGCGCATCTACACCCCCGAGGGGAGCGAACCCTCCACGGGCGCCAAGCAGGGGGAGGTGCGCTTGTTCGAAGGAGGCGCCCTTCTGGTCGATTGCGGCCTGATCGCGGCGATCGGCCCCGAAAGCATTGTGCTGGCGCACCCGGCCGGCAAGCTGATCGAAGAGGAGGTAGACTGCGAGGGGCGCTGCGTGATACCCGGCTTCGTCGATCCTCACACTCACATGTGCTTCGCCGCAAGGCGCGAGGAGGAGTTCTCGATGAGGCTCGCCGGCGCGGCCTACCTCGACATACTGAAAAAGGGCGGCGGCATACTCTCGTCCGTCAGACACGTGCGCGAATCGACCGAGCAGGAGCTTTTCGAGAGGACTAAAGTCCTGGCCCTGTCGGCTCTCTCATTCGGCACCACCACGGTCGAGATGAAGAGCGGCTATGGGCTGGACACGGAGAGCGAGCTCAAGATGCTGTCGGTCATCCGCCGAACGGGCAGGGAGACGCCGCTGACCGTCGTGCCGACCTTCATGGGGGGGCACGCGGTCTCCGAGGAGTTCCAGGGGAACGCCGACGGCTACGTCGATATGGTTGTAAACGAGATGCTGCCCGCAGTTGAGAAGCAGGGTATCTCGGTCTTCAGCGACGTCTTCTGCGAGGAGGGTGTATTCTCGATCGAACAGACCAGGAGGCTGTTGCTAGCCTCCCGCAAGCATGGGCTGAAGCTCAAGATTCACGCCGACGAGGTGCACGACACGGGTGGCGCGGCTCTTGCGGCGGAACTCGGCGCGATCTCCGCCGAGCATCTGCTCGCTGCCAGCGACGAGGGTATAAAGGCTATGGCGGCCAGAGGAACTATAGCCGTCCTGCTGCCCGCGACGGCCTACAGTCTGCGCAAGCCTTACGCAAGGGCCAGGACGATGATAGAGAGCGGCGTCCCGGTGGCCCTCGCGACGGACTGCAACCCCGGGTCTTGCTTCACAGAGTCGATGCCCTTCGTCTTCGGGCTGGCCGTCATGGGGATGGGAATGACCGTAGAGGAGGCACTGACGGCTACGACGAAGAACAGCGCCCACGCGATAGGCATGGGAGAGGAGTGCGGCACGCTGGAGACGGGTAAGAGCGCCGACCTGCTCGTACTCGACGGGGAATCCCCCGCCATTTTGGCCTACCATGCAGGGGTATCGCCGGTGACGAGGGTCTACAAGAAGGGAGAAAGAGTGGCATGAACGGCGCGAACGACGGCGTCCTGCACCTGGACGGGCTCTCGCTGACCCTCGAGGACGTGGTGCGGGTGGCCCGTGGAGAGATGAAAGTCGAGCTTGAGGACGAAGCGGCACGAAAGGTCGAGGCCGCGTCGGCCGTGGTCAGGAGGTGGGAGAACTCCGACGAGGTCGTCTACGGCGTCACCACCGGCTTCGGCGACCTGGCCAACGTGAACATCTCTCGCAAGGACAGGAGGCTCCTGCAGGAGAACCTGCTGAAAAGCCACGCCTGCGGTGTGGGAGCCCCATTCCCGGAGGATATCACGAGGGCCATGATGCTTCTGCGGATCAACAGCCTCATCCGCGGCTTCTCCGGAATAAGCCTGTCCACCCTGAACCAGTACGTGGCCTTCCTCAACCTCGGAATAACCCCGGTGGTGCCGTCGCAGGGCTCGGTCGGAGCAAGCGGAGACCTCTGCCCCCTGTCTCACCTTGCCCTGCCCCTGCTCGGGCACGGCAAGGTCCGATACAAAGGACGGGTGGTTACGGCAGCCAAGGCCCTGCAGTCCGCGGGGCTGCGCCCAGTGCAGCTTGGGGCCAAGGAGGGGATTGCCCTCAACAACGGCACGGCCTGCATGGGCGCGATGGGAGTGATGGCGTTGACGGCGGCAGAGGACCTGGCCAAGACCGCCGACATCGCGGCGGCCCTCTCGATAGAGGCGCTTCACGGCGTGCCTTACGCGTTTGACGAGCGAACCCACGCCCTTCGCGCCCACAGGGGACAGGGCAGGGTGGCGCAGAATATCAGGCGGCTCATCAAGGGCAGCGAGATTATCGAGAAGTACCGCCGCGGCAGGGTCCAGGACGCCTATTCGCTCAGGTGCGCGCCGCAGGTCCACGGGGCCTCGCGAGACGCGCTCGATTACGTGCGCAGTACTCTCGAGGTGGAGATAAACTCCGTCACCGACAATCCGCTGATCTTCACCGACGTCGAGGAGGCGATCAGCGGGGGCAACTTCCACGGACAGCCTTTGGCACTTGCGATGGACTTCTTCGGCATAGCCGTGGCCGAGCTGGCGAATATCTCCGAGCGAAGGCAGGCAAGGCTGGTCGACAGCTCCCTGTCCGGCCTGCCCCCCTTCCTGGTGGAGGAGAGCGGTCTGAACAGCGGGTTCATGATCGCCCAGTACACCTCCGCCGCGCTGGTGTCGGAGAACAAGGTGCTGGCCCACCCGTCGTCGGTCGACTCCATCCCGACCTCGGCAAACCAGGAGGACCACGTTTCCATGGGAGCGTACTCGGCGCGCAAGGCGCTCTCTATCCTGGACAATGCCCGGAAGGTGATAGCGATCGAGCTGTTCACCGCCTCTCAGGGACTGGACTTCAGCCGGCTCCTGAAGCCGGGAGCGGGGACGGTCGCCGCACACGAATCCGTCAGGAGCGCGGTACCCTTCCTGAAGCACGACGAGTATCTGCACCCGCTCATAGAGAGGGTGGAGGCGCTGGTGCGCAGAGGCGCGGTAGTAAAGGCCGTGGAGGAGGCAATAGGTCCGTTGAACTGAGTTGGTGAAAAATCGGGGGGCCCTTTCGGGCCCCTTTTTTACTCCGTAAGCCGCTTCCAGGCGAAGCCCGCGAGGATAGCCGCGCCTGCGGGCATGGCGTCCTCGTCCAGGTCGAACTTGGGGTGATGGTGGGATACGTCTGTTTTTTCATCTTTTGCGGTGCCCAGGAAGAGGTAAGTTCCCGGGACCTTGTCGAGGAAGTAGCTGTAGTCCTCCGAGCCCATGATAAGCTCGCACTCCTTCGTGTTCTCCGCGCCCAGGATCTCCTCGCACACGGCTTTCGCGGTCATGGTCGCGTCGTGGTCGTTGATGGTCGCGGGTATGAAGCTCCTGTAGTCGAGGTCGAAGTCACAGCGCCCGGCCTCGCATAGACCGGCCACGACCCTTCGTATCGCCGCCTCGACCCTGCCCTTGACCTCGGGGTCGAAGGTGCGGACAGTGCCGTTCATGATGACAGTGTCGGGGATTATGTTGAAGGCGGAGTCCCCAGCCTTTATCACGCCTATGCTGATGACGGCGCTCTCCTTCGCGGCCACCTCCCGGCCGACTATCGACTGCAGGTTGAGCGTCAGGTTGGCGGCCACGATGGTCGGGTCTACCGTCATCTCCGGAGAGGAGCCGTGTCCACCCCTTCCCTTAATCGTGAGGTACCAGCCGTCGGCCGCCGCCATCATCGGTCCGGAGCGGTAGAAGGCCTGCCCCGTCGGGCCCTTGGACCAGACGTGCAGCGCGCCCATCGAGTCGACACCGTCCAGGGCGCCCTCCTCGACCATGACCGCCGCGCCCGATCTCATGCCGCTCTCCTCGGCCGGCTGGAAGAAAAAGCGCACCGTGCCGGGGATCTCGTCGCGGATCTCGGACAGGACCATAGCGGCACCCAGCAGCATCGCCGCGTGAGCGTCGTGTCCGCAGGCGTGCATGACGCCCGGGTTCCGCGAGGCATAGGGGACGTCGTTCTCCTCCTGCAGCGGCAGGGCGTCTATGTCCGCCCTCAGCCCCACGCAGCCACCGGGCTTGCCGCCCTTGAGGTCCGCTACCAGGCCGCTCTCCGTCCCTCCGAAGCCTCTCTTGACTATCTCAATTCCAAGCCCTTCGAGTACCTCGGCGATCTTGTCAGTCGTCTCGACCTCCTCCCATCCGATCTCCGGGTTGCCGTGGAAATGCCTCCTCAGCTCCGTGATCTCACCTGAATGAGAGAGTGCCGATTCCTTGATTTTCTTCAGCATGAAAGCTCACCTCTTCAAAAGAATAACTACGGCAGCAGTACAGTATCATCGCCTTTGCGATATTACAAGTGCGCGGGAGTCGTATGATCGCGCCCGTAAAAGCCCTTGTATTCGCCGTCCTTTTGGGAGAAAATAAACACGGGCGACCATCACCATGGAAAGAGGTGAAAGGAAATGGCGAAGAAAAAAGGACGTCTGGATTTCGTCGAGATGAAGAGGAGCGGCGAACAGGTGACCTGGGTGACGGCCTACGATTTCCCCATGGCGAGCTTCGCAGAGGCGGCCGGGATGGATATGATCCTCGTCGGGGACTCCCTCGGCATGATCACGCTCGGCTACCGGGACACGATACCGGTGACGATGGACGACTGCATAAGCCACTGCCAAGCGGTCAGGAGGGGCGCGCCGAACACCTTCGTCATGGGGGACATGCCCTTCGGCTCGTACCAGGGGTCGGACGAGGAGGCCGTCGCGAGCGCGGTGCGCTTCCTCAAGGAGGCGGACATGGACTCGATCAAGCTCGAGGGAGGGGTGAGGGTCAAGTCCAGGATTCGCGCCATCGCGGACGCAGGGGTGCTCGTGTGCGGGCACATCGGGCTTACCCCGCAGAGCTCCGGCCCTCTCGGAGGCTTCAAGGCCCAGGGGCTGGACCCGGAGTCCGCTCGCTTCGTGATCGAGGACGCTCTTGCGGTGGAGGAGTCCGGCGCCTTCGCGCTGCTGGTCGAGGCCGTGCCGCCCGAGCTGACTCGCTTCCTGACGAAGAGGCTCTCCATACCGGTCTACTCGATCGGAGGAGGCGGGCCGTGCGACGGGCAGCTCCTGATAAGCGCGGACATGATAGGGCTCTTCCAGGCGTTCACTCCGAAGTTCGTCAAGGTTTACGCCAACGTGGGCGAGACCATAACGAACGCCTTCAAGGAGTACGTCGACGACGTGCGCGCCGGTAGGTTCCCCGGAGACGAGCACTGCTACCACGTCCGCAAGGGCATGGAGGAGGAGTACGCCGCGATGCTGAGGGAGTACGAGTAGCGTCGGGCTTGCTTTAGTCCCGCTTTGACCTTAACATCGTTCATTACGGCCATCAAGGAAAAATGGAGGGGAATGTGTTGAAAAAGTCTTTGCGTGCTGTATTTGCGGTTCTCTTCGTCCTGTCTCTGCTCTCCGGCGCGGCACTGGCGAGTTCGGCCCTGGTGTTCCAGACGGACTTCGGCCTCAAGGACGGCGCTGTGTCGGCCATGAAGGGTGTCGCGTTCGGCGTGGACCCGGGCCTTCCCATGTTCGACCTCACCCACGAGATCCCGGCCTACTCGATCTGGGACGGCGCCTACAGGCTTCATCAGACGATGGAGTATTGGCCCTCGGGCACTGTGTTCGTCTCGGTCATAGACCCCGGGGTCGGCACGGAGCGCGGTTCCATAGTCGCCCTGACGAAGGACGGCAGGTACGTGGTGACGCCGGACAACGGAACGCTCACCTTCATAGCCGAGACGGTCGGCTTCGAGGCGGTCAGGATGATCGACGACGCCAGGCACAGATTGGCGGGCTCGGAGGAATCCTACACCTTCTTCGGTCGTGATCTTTACGCCTACACGGGCGCCAAGCTGGCATCGGGCGCGATGGCCTTCGAAGAGGTCGGGCCGCTTCTCAAGGGAGACGTGCTTCTAATCCCCTACAGAAGGGCAGAGTTGACGGACGGGGCGCTTCACGGGAACATCCCGGTGCTTGACGTGCAGTACGGCAATATTTGGAGCAACATACCTAAGGGATTATTCGACGAGCTGGCACCGGAGATAGGAGACAGGTTCGACGTTGCGATCTTCAGGGAGGGCGAGAAGGTCTACGGCGGGGTCATTCCCTACGTGAACACGTTCGGCGACGTCCCGGACGGAGAGCCGCTTCTCTACTTCAACAGCCTGATGAACCTGTCGCTTGCGCTTAACATGGACAGCTTCGCCGGTGTCCACGGGATAGAGTCGGGGGCGGAGTGGTCCATCTCGGCGAGCCCGGCCAAGTAGTCGGGCGGGCCGGCTGACCATGGAGGCATCTTGAGAAAGACGGTTCTGTACAACGGCAAAATAGCCACCCCTGCCGGCTTCGTGGAGGGGATGGTTGCGGATGGGCAGCGAATAGCCTTTCTCGGTGGCTCAGAGGAGGCCCTCGCCGCCCTTGACGTTCATGAGAGGGTGGATCTTGGGGGAAGACTTGTCCTGCCGGGCTTCATCGACGGGCACATGCACTTCCTGTCGTACGCCCTCTCGCTTGAGCGGGCGGACTTCAACGGCTGCCGGTCCATAGAGGAGCTGAGATCGAGGCTCAAGAGGTTCATCGACGAGAGCCGTCCTATGCCGGGGGAGTGGATAGCGGGGCGCGGCTGGAATCACGAGATCCTCTCGGACGGCCGCATGCCGATGAAGGAGGACCTCGACGACATCTCGCCGAGAAATCCCACGGTCCTGCTCAGGGTCTGCGATCATATCGCGGTCCTGAACAGCTGCGCCCTCTCCGCCCTCGGGCTCCACGGCGACAGTCGCTTCCAGGGCGGAATGGCGGATGTCGACGAGCAAGGGGGGCTGACCGGGATAGTTCGCGAGTCGGTCGTTGGGCATGTCATTCGCAGCCTTCCGGTGCCCGGGACGACGGAGCTTCGCAGGATGAGCCTGCGAGCGGCGGGCGACCTCGTGAGAAAGGGTCTCACGTCCGTGCTCTCCGATGACCTCGGCTCGCTTGGCGGGAATTTGACCGTCCTGATGGACCTGTTCCTGTCGCTCGACGAGGAGGGCATAATGCCGGTCAGGATCACGGAGAAGCTCCTGCTTCCCGACCGGTTGGCCCTCGATGGCTTTCTGTCCACGGGATGGAGGACCGGGGACGGGGTCCCCTTCTTTCACATAGGGCCGCTTAAGATACTTTCGGATGGCTCCCTTGGCGCAAGGACCGCGCTGCTCCGGGAGGAGTACTCGGACGCGCCGGGCGTTAACGGCGTGGCCGTGCACGACAGGGATGAGCTCGACGACCTGGTCTGGACGGCTCATCACGCGGGTATGCAGGTTGCGGCCCACGCGATAGGGGACGGGGCGCTGGACATGTGCCTCGATGCCATTGAGAGAGCGCTCTCCTCGAGTCCTCGCGACTCGCGCCACTACATAATCCACTGCCAGACGGGGAGCCCCGACCAGTACGGACGGATGGCCAGGCTCGGGGTCGGGGCCGCGATTCAACCGCCGTTCGTGCCGTCCGACCGGGAGATGGCGCTGAAGAGGCTGGGAGAGGAGAGGGCGCTGTCGGGCTACGCCTGGAGCACCCTGAAGGAGCTGGGCATCTTTTTGTCCGGGGGATCCGATGCACCCGTCGAGAGCTTCGATCCACTGTGGGGGATATACACCGCCGTTACCCGCGCGGACGGGGAAGGCTCGCCTCCGGGGGGTTGGAACCCCTCCCAGAGGTTCTCCGTGGCGGAGGCGATCGACCTGTACACCCGCGGGGGCGCTTACGCCTCGTTCGACGAGCATCGCAAGGGCTCTCTGCGGGTCGGGATGCTGGCCGACTCTGTGGTTCTCGACAGGGACATACTCTCGGGCCCGGAGGAGGAGATCAAGGACGCCAAGGTCGTACTGACCATGACTGGAGGACGAATAGTCCATCGAGCCCTGTAGGGAAGGATCTTCCCGGGGCTTGAAAAGCGGCCGGACGTCGCTCCGAGACTTAAGACGAACGGCGGATCGCGCGAAGCGTCGGAGCAAACATCATATTGATCGGGGAGAGTCTTTATGAGATTGAAAAAAAGCCTGTGTCCACGACTATTTTCCTCCGGGTTCAGTCCGGGACGGCCTGCGGCTATCCTTGTCACGGCGGTCATGTTCGCGGTGATGTGCTGCACGCCGCTTTTCGCGGAGCGAGAACGACTGGAGTACGACGTCATCGTGATAGGCGGCGGTGCCGGGGGAACAAGCGCCGCTATCTCGGCTGCGAGGCTCGGGGCCAGGGTGGGACTGTTCGAGGAGACTGACTGGCTGGGAGGGCAGATGACCGCCGGAGGGGTTTCCACGATGGACGACCTGAGCGGGAACAGGACGGGCATCTACGGCGAGTTCGTCGAGAACGTGACCTACCACTACTTCAAGAAGGAGAAGTCCATCTCCACCTGCTACTGGGACGGCAATACCGTGGCCTTCGAGCCTGCGGCGGGCAGAGGCGTTCTTCTCTCGATGATAGAGCGGACCAACGCCCGAGCGGCGGCCCACGAAGGAGGCGGCATTCTGGAGGTCCACTACGGGGCGGGGCCTGCGTCGGTGCTCCGCCAGGGGAATGTGGTCCGGGGCGCTGCTTTCATCATCGACGACGAGAGGGTGGAGGCATCGGGGAAGGTCCTGATCGACGCGACCGAGTACGGTGACATCCTCCCGATGGGCAAGGTCCGCTACAGGGCGGGGAACTCTCTGAGCCCCGTCATCGACCCGCGCTCGCGGATTCAGGACATTACGTGGGTCGCGGTCATGAAGAAGTACCCCGGAGGAGTTCCACAGAACCTGAGGATGAGGACGCCTCCGCCTGGCTATTCCAAGTACGTGGACTCATTCAGAAAGATCGTCGCCAAGGGAGGCAACTCCTTCCGTGACTACCCGCTCAAGATGCCGGTGGACTTTGTCACCCACAACGCCTACAGAGGGCTGCCCGACTCGTCTAACCCGTTCGACTACACGGCGGCTACCCCTGAGGGCTGGGAGAAGATCACCAAGACCGGGATCAACTGGGCAAACGACTACCCGGGCGAGGAGCTTTGGGAGGGAAAGGGCGGCCTCCCGGTCGCATACCTGCAGGACGAGGCCCTCAGGCGGACCATCAACGCCAGGGCCCTGCTTAAGACGCTCAACTTCATATACTACGTTCAGCACGAGCTCGGCGAACCTTGGTCGGTCTCGGACGACGATTTCTACTCCGAGAGGCCGGTGGTCCAGACTCTAGGCATAGTCCCGGACGAGTACGCGGAGATAGTCAGGCGCTTCCCTCCGATCCCCTACGTTCGCGAGAGCAGGCGCATAGTCGGGATTGACACCCCCACCTCGGCCACGGTGCGACGCAACTCCGAGAGCTACCGGGACGGCAGGCCCGGCCACGAGATACCGGACTCAATGGCGATAGGCGGGTACATACTGGACCTCCATGCCGGGGACAGGGACGAGGACCTGGAGGTCGAGTTCGGCGAGACGTCCGCCTCGGTCCGCACGCACATGCCCATGGGTCCCTTCCAGGTGCCCTTCGGCAGCTTCATCCCAGAGGAGGTGGACGGTATCGTGGCGGCGGAGAAGAACCTCTCCATGTCGCGCCTCGTGAGCGGTGCGCTGCGCTTGCAGCCCATATGCATGCTGACCGGGCAGGCCGCCGGGACGATAGCCGCCATGGCCGCCAAGTACGACAAGCAGCCGAGGGAGCTTGACCCGCGGCTTGTGCAGATGCACCTGTTGGAGGCAGGCAGCGCCCTCTCCCTGTGCGAGTATCACGACGTGCCCAGGAACCACCTCTTCTGGCCGGGTGTGCAGATGTCGAACCTGTATGGCTGGTTTCAGCCGCTGGAGCTCCCCTCCTCCCCGTCGGCCAAGATCGACGATCTCTACAACAACAAGGTCGTAATCGCCCGCCTGTTCGGCCTGGACAAGGGCGTCTTCGGAGTTGACATGCCGGTGACCAGGCGCGAGACGGACGAGCTTCTTTACAAGGCCTTCGGCGAGGACATGGCCGTGGCCATCCTCTCGCTTCCCGAGTTGAACATCTCCTCGCACATCTCGAGGGGTGACTTCGCTGACGCCCTCGCCAGGATCCTCGGGTACAGGGCGTCCCCTTTAGGTTCGCCTTCCGAGGACGGGCTCCCCGCAACAGTTCGGTACCTGGTTGAAAAGGGCGTCATGGACAGGGTTATGGCCGCCGGCGATTTCATGCCGGGCGTCCCGTTGACCCGTGGCATGGCAGCAGATATGACGATGAGGGCTGTGTCGCTGCCCAAAGAAGTCGGGAGGTAGCCGATAAACCGGTGTGTATTACGGTATAATGATTCAGAAGCATTCGTATCCGACGGGGAAAATCGACGCGGCCTTCCCCGGGTCGGCACCCGATTCGGTGCGGCGGCTTGTGCGATAAAAGACCATAATAAAAGGAGGTTGCAAGGATGTCAGGGTTAAGAAAAGGTTGTTGGTTGCTGTTATTGGCGGTGTTCCTGGTCGGGGTTTTCGCCCCGGTGGCGGGCGCGGACGCGCCCAAGAAGATCATATGGCGCTCCTCGGGACACGGGCCGGCCTCGGATCCCTCGCAGATCTACCATGATCTGCTCTGCAAGGCGATCACTGAGGCCTCCGGCGGCAGGCTGGAGATCAAGCCGTTCGTCGGCGGCTCGATCGTACCGGCCTACAAGGAGCTCGATGCCGTTCACGAGAACGTGCTGCAGCTCTGCTACACCTGCCCGATGTACAACCTCGACAAGTGGTCGGCAGCCGGCCTGATAAGCTCGCGGCCGGGCGTGCTCGCGGGCGAGGCGCTCCGGACGTGGTTCAACTACGGCGGCGGCGCGGACCTGATGAACAAGATGATGGAAGGCTACAACGTAATGACCTTCCCAGGCGCCCTCTCCCCCCTTCCCGAGGAGGTCTTCTTCCACTCCAAGAAGAAGATAGAGAGCGTGGAGGACCTGAAGTCCATCAAGGCACGCTGCATGGGCGACGGCGGAGAGATTCTTCAGAGGATGGGAATGGCCACGGTCATAATACCCGGCGGAGAGCTCTACGAGGCCATGAAGCGCGGCACGATCGACGCATTCGAGTATTCGACTCTGGCGTCCAACTGGAACATGCACTTCAACGAGGTGGCCGATTACGTCTACCTTTCGCCTGTGCGCGCCCCGTGCGACCCGCAGGTCTTCTTCGTCAACAAGGACGCTTGGAACGAGCTGCCTGAGGACCTCCAGCTGCTGGTCCAGACTTTCGTAGACAAGTACACCCAGGCGCAGCACGAGTTCCTGGTGTACGAGTCCATACTGGCGCTTGAGAAGTTCAAGGAGTACGGCAACAAGGTCGTCAAGATCCCCGACGAGGTGAACAAGGCGATAGAGGAGGAGGCCGCAAAATTCTACGAGGAGAAGATAGCAAGCGAGCCCCCGATCTTCGGCGAGATCTACAACTCGATGAAGAGCTACGGCGAGTCGTACAACTTGATGAGATAATGCCGTCCCATCCTACGGACGCAAGGAGAAGAGCATGACCTCTTTGAGACGTCTCTTGAAAGCAATCGACGCGCTAAGTGAACTGTCCGGGGCCGTGGGGAAGTGGTGCGCCCTGATCCTTGTGTTCGCCGGGACCTACGAGGCCGTGGCCAGGCATTTCTTTGACGCGCCCACCATCTGGGCGTACGATACCCTCTGCATGGCCGGAGGCGCCCTTTACCTGCTGGGCGCCTCCTACGGCTACCTTTACGACTCCCATACGCGCGTGGACATGTTCTACAACATGCTGCCCGACAGGGGCAAGGCGTTCATGAACGTGATCTGCTCGCTCCTCCTGTTCTTCCCCCTCATGGGTGTCATGCTGTGGATGTCTGTCACCTGGGCGGTGCGCGCATGGAGGATAAACGAGGTGTTCTTCAACAGCTTCTGGTATCCTCCCGCAGGCCCGTACCGGACGGTGTTCGCTGTCGGACTCCTGCTGCTGATGCTGCAGGCCGTCGCGAACTTCGTCCGGGATCTATACTTCACGGTCAGGGGTGAGACTCTTGATTGAACTCAGCGCCGAGGCGATAACCGTCATGATGCTGGGGGGGGTCTTCGTCCTGGTTATGACCGGATTCCCCATTGCCTTTGTCATAGGGAGCGTGGCCTTCCTCTCGGGTCTCGCGGTCTTCGGCCCGACGGTCACCTTCCATATACTGTACAGCCGCTTCTACGATCTGTCCTTGAACTACCCCTACCTGGCGGTTCCCCTGTTCACTTTCATGGGGGTGATACTGCAACACTCCGGGGTTACCAAGGACCTGTACCAATCGCTCTACGAGGCCATGGGAAGGCTGAAGGGCGGGCTGGCGGTTGTCACGATAATCTTCGGGACCATACTCGCAGCATGCCTCGGAGTCATCGCCGCCTCAGTGACAATACTGACCCTCATCGCGCTCGCGCCGATGATAAACAGAGGATATGACAAGTCGCTGGCATCCGGCTCGATAATCGCGGCCGGGACGCTCGGAATACTGATCCCCCCGAGCATCATGCTGGTGGTCTATGCGCCCCAGGCCGGGCTCTCGGTAGGCCAGATGTTCATGGGCGCGGTATTCCCGGGACTGCTGCTGTCGGCGCTCTATATCACCTACGTGGTGATCAGGTGCAGGATCAATCCGTCCCTCGGCCCCGCTATACCGGAGGAGCAGATGGAGCCGTTCGACTCCGCAAAGCTGGTACGCCTGCTGAAGTCGCTCGTGCCACCCGTTTTGCTGATAGTGGCGGTACTGGGGACCATATTCGCGGGGATAGCCCCTCCGACGGAGGCGGCGGCGGTCGGATGCACCGCGGCAATACTGCTCGCGATCGCGTACAGAAAATTCAGCTGGGGGTTGATGCGCCAGGCGATGCTTGAGACCATGCGCGTCAGCGCCTTCGTGGTAACAATAGCAGCCATGTGCTACGCCTTCGTCGGGATCTTCATGAACGCAGGCGCTGGGGACGTGGTAGCGGACTTCATCCTGTCCGTTCCGGGCGGCAAGTGGATGTCCTTCTTCGTGATAATGGCGATAGTCTTCCTTCTCGGGATGTTCATCGAGTGGATCGGCATTGTCTTCATCGTGGTGCCCGTCTTCTCCCCGATTCTCGAGTCGCTGGGGTTCAACCCCCTGTGGGCCGGGATGATGATCTGCATAAACATGCAGATGGCCTTCCAGACGCCGCCGATGGCGATGTCGATATTCGTGCTGAAGGGCACGGCGCCGAAGGAGCTCGGGGTGACCATCGGGGATATCATATGGGGGGTCATCCCGTTCATACTGATCATCATGCTCGTGCTGGTGCTCTGCTCATTCTTCCCCGGCATCATAACCTGGCTGCCGGAGATGATGATCGGCAAGGCCTGAGTTTCTCCAGGGCCTTGACCAAAGAAAAAAGCAGGCGGGGATCGCTGGATGCGCCCCGCCTGCTTTGTCGTCTAAACCCGCTCCAGAGAAAGCCCCCAGTCGGACGCCCAGGAGTCCAGGAACCTGCGAAGCCCCTCCGCTCCCTCGGATGTCGGCTTGAACACACCGCAGTCCTCCAGCACCTCGGCGAAGACGGCTCCTGTCTCCCGCCTCACCGCCTCAGCGGCCTCCTCGGGCGACAACCGCCCGAAGCGCGACAGAAGCTCCCCGGTCCACTCCCTGTGAGGGAAGTTGTCCGGGAGATCCGCCAACTCCTTAGCTCCGCTCAGCACTGCCTCCACCTCCGCCAGGGAGGATTCGAGCCTCGGAGGCAGTATCGCGAGCCCCATAGTCTCGATGAGACCGATATTCTCTTTTTTAATATGATGTCTCTCGGTGTGCGCATGGAAGATCCCGTCCGGGCGCAACCCGTCGCACCTGTTGTTGCGCAGGACGAGATCCAGCTCGTAGTTTTCTCCCCTGCGCCTGCCTATGACAGTCATGGTGTTGTGGGGCTCGTCGCTCGCGGGGTCCCGCGACACCACTTCAAGGTAAGGGTCGTCGTAGCCGTGCCAGGACATCAATAACTTCTCCGCCAGGGCTACGAGCTGCGAGGTCTCGGAGCAGCTTAGGCGAAGCGCGGTCATGGGCCATCGCAGGTGATCCACTGAGACCGCCCCTTCACGCCAGGAGGCGGCCGAGGGCGCGTCGTCCATCGGGAATCTCCACGAACCACCTTGGAAGTGGTCGTGACTGAGTATGGAGCCGCCCACTATCGGCAGATCGGCGTTCGAGCCTATGAACATCTGTGGGAAGGCCGTCAGAAACTCGCATATTCGGACTAAAGCCGCTCCGTCGACCCTCATGGGGCGGTGCTCCTTGGAGAATACTATACAGTGTTGGTTGTAATAAACGTAAGGCGAGAACTGGAGGTACCACCGCTCCCCCGTCAGCCTAAGGGGCACGATGCGGTGGTTGCTGCGCTCAGGGTGCCCCGGCCGCCCCTGGTAGCCCGCGTTCTCCGCGCAGAGAAGGCATTTCGGGTAGTGCTCCTCGCCCCTCCTCTCGCCCTCGGCCCTGATGTCCCTCGGGTCCTTCTCCGGCTTCGAGCGGTTGATCGTGATCTGCATCTCGCCCCAACGGGTCTCGGCGGTCCACTTTTTATCCAAGGACACCAGGTCCATCCTGATGTACTTGGTATCCGCCGACAGGGCGTAGAACCAGTCGACCGCGGCCTTGGGCCCTTCGTCCTTCAGGAGCGAGCGGAAGCGTGCGGCGACCTCGGAGTTTCGCGGGGTCAGGTGACCCATCACTCGGCTGACGAACTTCTCCGGCGGCAGGTCAAGGTGCTTCAGCCCTTTCTCCGAGGCGTAGGCACTCAATGTCTCCAGACACTCCATCTCGTCGGCCCCCGCCGAATGGCCGTCCGGTTCGGGCTCGTCTATTCCGAAGGCGCCTAGAAGGGAGTTCCTGGCGACTATATCGTCGAGCTCTCCGAGAAGGCCGGTTCTCCGTCCGTAGTCGACCAGCCCGTCTATCGCCCTGACCGCGGAGTGCACGTTCACATCCTTCAGCCCCCTCTTCGTTTCTTGTGCCATCTCCAGGAGGTCTCGACGATCGACTCCAGAGACTGGTAGCGCGGTGTCCATCCGAGCTCCTCAATGGCCCTGTCCGCGGAAGCGACAAGCCTGGCCGGGTCCCCTTCCCTGCGCGGGGCCTTCACGGCCTTGATCGGCAGGCCGGTGACCGAGCGACACGAGTCGACGACCTCCTTGACGGAGAAGCCGCGCCCGTTTCCGAGGTTGTAGATCCTGCTCCCCTCGCCTCGCCTGAGCGCGTCCAGCACAAGAAGATGCGCCTGCGCCAGGTCCATGACGTGAACATAGTCGCGGATGCACGTGCCGTCAGGCGTGTCGTAGTCGTCCCCGAAGACCGAGATGCTCTCGTTCACGCCTATCGCCGCGTCCAGCACAAGAGGGATCAGGTGCGTCTCCGGCTCCTGGACCTCACCCAGGGTCGCGTCCTCTATGGCGCCGCAGGCGTTGAAGTAGCGCAGCGCGCCGTAGGTGAATCCGTGGGCCTCGGACGCCCATCGGAGCATCTGTTCTATCGCGAGCTTCGTCTCGCCGTACGGGTTGGTCGGCCTCAGAGGCATGTCCTCTGTTATCGGCACGGCCTCCGGCTCCCCGTAGACAGCCGCGGAGGAAGAGAAGACGAAGTGCGGGGTGCCGCAACGGATCATGCTCTCCAGAACACGCAGCGCGCCAACAAGATTGTTCTCGTAATAGACGAGAGGCAGGCTTACACTCTCTCCCACCTTGATAAGTGAGGCGAACAGGAAGACTGCGTTCACGTCGTGCTGCTTCAGCACTCGGTCTAGCAGTTCCCCGTCTCGCACGTCCCCCTCGACGAAGACGGCCTCCGGGGGCACGAAGTCCCTGCGGCCTGTCGAGAGATTGTCGTATACTATCACCCTCTCGCCCTGGTCAAGCAGGCCTCTAACCATGTGGCTTCCGATGTACCCTGCGCCGCCGCATACGAGTGACGTTTTCATAAAGGGAATTCCTCCGGCTGATAATGATCTGTCACGCAAGATTCAGATTATCCTTCGCGCCGCCAATAGTCAAGCGCAGGGGAGCTTTTCAACTTTTTCCTCCCGTTTTGCGTCCCTGACAAACGGTGGAGATAATTGACTTTGAGTTCAACCTTGTCTAAACTTGTGACAGGCTGTTCCATCAGCCGTCGTGTCTCGACATGACGAAGATCATTGCAGAGGGGGTTTTCAGGAAGTGAAAAAGACGGTTGGACTTGCAGTGCTCATGGTGTTTTGCGGTTTACTGGTGCTCGCGGTCGCGGCTTTTGCGGCCGACGTCGAGATTGGGTGCGCGATATACAAGTTCGACGACACGTTCATGACCGGGGTCAGGAACGCTATCGCCGAGGCGGCCAAGGACAAGGCCAAGGTCGACATAGTGGACAGCCAGAACTCCCAGTCCACACAGAACGACAGGGTTGACATGTTCATAACCAAGAGGATGAACGCGATGGCGATCAACCCGGTCGACCGCACCGCCGCCGGGGTCATCATCGACAAGGCCAAGGCGGAGGATATCCCGGTCGTCTTCTTCAACCGCGAACCCCTGCCCGAGGACATGCAGAAGTGGGACAAGGTCTACTACGTCGGCGCAAGGGCGGAGGAGTCCGGGACCATGTCCGGACAGATCATAGCGGACTACTGGAAGAGCAATCCGGAGGCCGATAGGAACGGGGACGGGGTGCTCCAGTACGTCATGCTCAAGGGAGAGCCCGGACACCAGGACGCCGAGCTTCGCACCGAATACTCGATGAAGGCGGTGGCCGACGCCGGCATCAAGGTCGAGAGGCTGGCGGAGGACACGGGGCTTTGGGACAGGGTCAGAGGGCAGGAGAAGATGGCCGCGTTCCTCGCCGCGCACGGCGACAAGATCGAGGCGGTCTTCGCGAACAACGACGATATGGCTCTCGGCGCCATAGAGGCGCTTAAGGCCGCAGGATACTTCAAGGACGGCAAGTACATGCCGGTGGTCGGCGTGGACGCCACCGCGCCTGCTATACAGGCCCTGGAGGATGGCACCCTTCTGGGAACGGTCTTGAACGACGCGGTCAACCAGGGGATAGCCACCTTCAATCTCTCCTACGTACTGGCGCAGGGAGAGACGCCGACGCAGGAGAACAGCGGCTACGAGATCACAGACGGCCAGTACGTCTGGGTTCCCTACAAGAAGGTGACGCTCGAGAACGTGGCGGAGTTCAAGTAGGAGACTTGCGAACTTGAGGGAAGGGGGGCTTTCGCCTCCCTTTCTTTGTATCGGAGGGCCATCCGTGGGCAGATGCACTTCTGTGCAGTGCTCTCGGCCGAAGGATCGACCGCAATTTGAAGAAGGTAGGTGCATTGAGTGGAGCAGAAGAAAGATTTCGTCCTCGAGATGCAAAAAGTCTCCAAGGCCTTCCCAGGCGTGCAGGCCCTGAAAGACGTGACATTGCAGGTGCGCCCGGGGACAGTTCACGCGCTGATGGGGGAGAACGGCGCTGGGAAATCGACCCTGATGAAGTGCCTCTTCGGCCTCTACACCGCGGACGAGGGCAGGGTCTTTCTCGATGGCGCGCCGGTGTCGATCAACAGCACTCGCGAGGCGCTGGACCTCGGCATCTCCATGATCCACCAGGAGCTTCACCCCATCCCGGCCCGCTCCGTGATGGAGAACATCTGGCTGGGACGCGCCCCGCTGAGAAAGGTCGGAGGCGTCAACTTCGTCGACAGGAGGGCCATGGAGAGGATGACCAGGGAGCTGATGGACGAGCTGGGGCTCGACATCAACCCGAGAAGCCAGGTTCGAAGCCTCTCCGTGTCCAGGATCCAGTCGATGGAGATCGCCAAGGCGGTGTCTTACAACTCCCGGATCATAGTAATGGACGAGCCCACCTCGTCCCTCACGGGGCACGAGGTGAGCCGCCTTTTCGAGATCATCCGCGGGCTCAGGGCGCGCGGGATCTCCGTGATATACATCTCGCACAAGATAGAGGAGATACTGGAGATAGCCGACGAGGTCACCATCATGAGGGACGGCCGCAAGGTCGGCACATGGCCCGCGTCCGAGCTCACCACCGACATGATCATCTCCAGGATGGTCGGGCGGGAGATCACCAATCGCTTCCCCCCGAGGAAGAACAGGCCGACGGACGAGCCAGTGCTGGAGGCCCGCGGGCTCACGTCTCCCTTTCCGAAGTCTTTCAGGGACGTCTCCTTTTCCCTGCGCCGGGGGGAGATACTGGGAGTCGGCGGCCTCGTGGGGGCTCAGAGGACGGAGGTCATGGAGGCCCTGTTCGGGCTTCGCTCTCTGGCGTCCGGCAGCGTCCTGCTCGACGGCAGGGAGGCGGACCTGTCGTCCCCGATCAAGGCCAAGAGGAGAGGCATGGCGCTTCTGACGGAGGAGCGGCGAGTCACCGGCATCTTCCCGGTATTGTCGGTGCAGTTCAACCTGCTGGTCGCGCATCTGGCGAGATACGCGGGGCGAATGAAGCTGCTGGAACACGGGTGCATGTGCAGGGACGCACGTGAAAGCATAGAGAAACTGTCGGTGAAGACCCCTTCTCCAAGGAGCCTGATACGAGACCTCTCAGGCGGCAACCAGCAGAAGGTGTTGTTCGCCAGGTGGCTTCTTATCGACCCGGACATCCTGATCCTCGACGAGCCCACTCGCGGCATAGACGTAGGCGCCAAGTACGAGATCTACTCCATAATGGCGGACCTGGCCGAGCAGGGGAAAAGCATCATAATGATATCGTCGGAGATGCCCGAGCTGCTGGGGATGACCGACAGGATAATGGTCATGAGCGAGGGGCGCCTCGCCGGAGTCGTGAACACCGAGGAGGCGTCCGAGGAGTCTATAATGAGGCTGGCCACCAAGTACGTGGCGTAGAAGAAACCTTTAGGGAGGAAGGACAATTCGATGGAGCAAAATAAGTCGATAATCGGATCTTCTCTGTATTTCATATCTCAGAACGCGATCTTCGTCGTCCTGGTGCTGCTCGTCCTCGTGATAGCCATGGTGGACCCGCGATTCCTGTCCTTCGCCATCCTCAGGGACGTGCTGATGCAGAGCTCCACCAGGGCGATAATGGCCCTCGGCGTCGCCTTTATCCTTATCACGGGAGGGGTCGACCTCTCGTCAGGCAGGATGGTTGGGTTCGCCGCGGTGATATCGGGCTCCATGATGCAGATCCCGGAGTACGCGCGAAGGTTCTATCCCGATCTTCCGCACCTTCCGGTCTTTCTGCCGATAGTGCTTGCTGTGGTGGCCTGCATGCTCTTCGGGCTGATGAACGGACTGATCGTGGCCAAGCTCCAGGTGCCGCCCTTCATCACCACGTTGGGGACAATGGTGGTGGTCTACGGAATAAACTCGATCTACTTCGACATGGCCCCGAACAACTCTCAGCCGATCGGAGGTCTGCGGCCGGATTTCACCTTCCTGGGGTCGGGGCGGGTGATGAACGTCCCGATCATCATCGTCATAGCCTTGGCGGTGGCTGTCATCGTATGGGTTCTGTTCAACAAGACCCAGCTCGGCATGAACATGTACGCCATCGGCGGAAACAGGGACGCGGCCATAGTATCCGGAGTCAACGTGGTGCTTACCATCGTGGTGCTGTACGCCATCGCCGGGGCGCTCTACGGAGTGGCCGGCGTGCTCGAGGCCGCTCGCACGGGGGGCGCGACCAACAACTACGGGAACATGTACGAGCTTGACGCCATCGCGGCGTGCGTCGTCGGAGGAGTGTCCAGCGCCGGGGGAGTGGGGACAGTGCCAGGCGTGCTGGCCGGGGTGCTGATCTTCGGCGTCATCAACTACGGCCTCACATTCATCGGGGTCAACCCCTACTGGCAGCTCATAGTCAAGGGGCTGATCATAGTCGCGGCCGTCTCCTTCGACATCAGGAAGTACATAGCCAAGAAGTGATGCAGGACGATGAACCGTGACAGAGCACTTGCCCTCTTCGAGGAAGTATACGGCGACCATTCCGGTTGCTCGGTCTTCTTCGCACCCGGCAGGGTCAACCTGATCGGAGAACACACGGACTACAACGGGGGACACGTGCTGCCGTGCGCCCTCTCGATCGGCACATATGCAGCCGCCCGCAGGCGGGACGACGACCTGGTGCGCCTCTTTTCGGCGGACTTCCCCGAAGCGGGCGTGTTCGACTGTCGCCTTGAGGGCATCGAATATGACCCGTCCCACGGCTGGGCGAACTACCCGAAGGGAGTCGTCAGCGTCTTCCGCGACGAGGGACTACCGGTGGATTCAGGGTTCGAGATGGCGGTGACGGGGGACATGCCGGTGAGCGCCGGACTCTCCTCGTCCGCGTCCCTTGAGATGGCGGTCGCGGTTGCACTTTCAGGGCTCTTCTTGCTTGGCCTGGAGGGCGACGAGGGTCGCACCAGGATGGCGAGCCTTGGTCAGAGGGTTGAGAACTCCTACATCGGGGTGAGTTCCGGCATCATGGACCAGTTCGCGATAGCCCTGGGCAGGGCGGGGACTGCCCTCTTTCTCGACTGCGCCACGCTCGAGCGGCGTTTCATCCCGCTCGACACGGGGGAGCACGAGATAGTCCTAATCAACACCAACAAGAGGCGGACACTCGCCGAGTCGAACTACAACCTCAGGCGAGAGGAGTGCGAGAGAGCGCTGGCCGACGTGCGCGCCGCCGGGGCAGATATCGCGGCACTGTGCGACATTACACCGGCGGACTTCGACCGCTGGTCGGACGCGATAAGAGACCCCGTGTCAATGAGGCGGGCCCGCCATGCGGTCTATGAGAACGCGCGAGTGCTGGAGGCCGCGGATGCGCTGGAGGAGGGAAGGCTCGAAAGGTTCGGAGAGCTGCTTAACGAGTCTCACCTGTCGCTGCAGTTCGACTACGAGAGCACCGGCA
>JAAYLU010000105.1 GCA_012521675.1 Synergistaceae bacterium
CACATACCCCAGGGCATGTGGACCTATACCGTGGGCTCGAAGGCACACGATCCGGCCGTCGTCAGGAGGACCGCGCCCGCAGGCACGAAGTACTACACCGAGGAAATACACAGGGGAGCCTTCGTCATACCCCCCTTCCTCGTAGATCTGCTGAAAAAGTAAAAAATTGGGCGCGTTATTCGCGCGCATGATAATCATCCGAGAGGGGTCAAGCAAGAGATGAGAGTAATCATCGCCCTGGGCGGCAACGCGATTCTTCAGAGGGGGCAGAAGGGACTCGCCTCCGAGCAGAGGGAGAACGTCCAGAAGACGGTCGACCAGATAGTCCGCATGATAGGAGCGGGCCACGAGGTGGTCGTAACTCACGGCAACGGTCCGCAAGTCGGCGCCATACTTATTCAGAACGAACTCGGGTCCTCCTCCGTCCCGGCCATGCCGATGGACATATGCGGCGCCCAGAGCCAGGGCCTTATCGGCTACATGTTCTGCCAGAGCATCGAGAATACGCTGAAGGCGGAGGGCATCGAAGGACACGCGCCCGCATGCCTGGTAACGAGGGTGGAGGTCGATCCCTCCGACCCGGCGTTCGCCAACCCGACCAAGCCGGTCGGCCCCTTCTACACGGAGGAGGCCGCGAAGAAGCGAGCGGCGGAGACCGGCGAGACTTGGATCGACGACGCCGGTCGCGGGTGGCGGAGGGTTGTTCCGTCGCCGGATCCGAAGTCTATAGTGGAGGCGGATTCGATCAACGCCCTGCTGGATAAAGGCTTCACTGTCGTGGCCTCGGGTGGCGGCGGCATACCCGTGATACGAGGGAAGGATGGGCTATGGGAGGGGATCGAGGCGGTCATAGACAAGGACCTCGCAGGCGAGCGCCTGGCGGCGGCGGTAAACGCCGACCTCCTGATGATACTGACCGACGTGCCGAAGGTCGCCATCAACTACAACACCCCGGATCAGAAATGGCTTGACACCCTTGCCCTCTCCGAGATGGAGGAGCTGGAGAGGAAGGGTCACTTCAAGGCCGGCTCCATGGGGCCGAAGGTGAACGCTGCCCTGCGCTTCGTCAGGAACGGTGGGGAGAGAGCCGTGATTGCAAGCCTAGAGGAGGCCCTGGAGGCCCTTGAGGGCAAGAAGGGCACGCAGATTGTAAGGGACTAGCCCCGGCAGACATAATATAAGAGCCTCCGCGAACGCGGAGGCTTCACCGGTCCAAGAGGAAGGCCGCCAATCGGCGGACACTGCAGCTCCTACAGAATTGACAATCCCACCAGGTTACGTCCACATACCATAATCTTCGATCGATGCACAAATAACTAGCCCTTGCGAGTAAAAAAGCACACGATAGGACGACGGCAACGTTTCAGAAATACTCGGGTGTTATAAGAGAGATCCCACGCCTCCGAAGGGCCTCGCACCCAGATCCCTCCCCTGTTTACTTTTTACCTGCTCTCGTGTAAAATGAGCGTAATAAAAGGAATATTATTTATTATTGTTTTCAACGCTCCTAAATATTTAACCGTTGTTCATTTCTACAATCCGCATCACCGCTTCTTTCCTGAAATAAATCCGTGCAACCAATTTGTCCGGGTTTAGGGGCAACACCAATACAATACGGGAGGTTACTAACAAGATGAGACAAGCGCCAGTCAGGGTGATTATCTGGGGACTAGGAGCCATGGGCAGCGGCATCGCCAATCTCCTGCTGAAGAAGAAGGGCTTTGAGATCGTCGGCGCCATCGACATGGGAGTGAAGCTCGGAAAGAGCATGTACGAGTTTTTGGAGACCCCCAGGGGCGACCGCCCGGACGTCGTTTTAACGGCGGCAGAGGACACCATCAAACCGGGTGCGGCCGACATCGTGCTGATCTGCACCGACTCTTTCGTCAAGGGAGCGTTCGACAAGATAAAGATGAGCGTCGAGAACGGCATGAACGTCATCTCCAGCGCCGAGCAGATGGCCTTCCCGAAGGCCGCCGAGCCCGAGCTGGCTGCAGAGATCGACCGTCTGGCCAAGCAGCACGGGGTATCTGTGCTCGGTACCGGCATAAACCCCGGCCTGATCATGGATCTGCTGGTGGTCATCTTCACCGGCGCGTGCGAGCAGGTCGACCACGTGCTCTCCCGCAGGGTGAACAGCCTCAGCCCGTTCGGCCCCACCGTCATGGAGGAGCAGGGCATCGGGATCACAGCCGACGAATTCATCAAGAGAAGGGACGACGGCAGCCTAGCGGGGCACGTCGGCTTCGTCGAGTCGATCAACATGATCGCCTCCGCCATCGGCTGGAAGGTCGACAGGGTCGAGCAGTCCATGGAGCCGATCGTCACCGAGGTGGACAGGAAGGCCCCTTACGGCTTCGCGAAGGCCGGCGATGTAGCTGGTTGTTCGATGAAGGGTTTCGGGTATGTCGACGGAGAGGTCAAGATAGAGATGGACCACCCTCAGCAGATAGAGCCTCAGCTCGGAGGCGTGGAAACCGGCGACTACGTGATCATCAAGGGCGTGCCCGATATCAGCATGGCCACCCAGCCGGAGGTCCCCGGCGGCATTGGAACGGTCGCCATGTGCGTGAACATGATTCCGCACGTGATCAACGCCCGCCCCGGCCTGAAGACGATGCTCGACCTGCCCGTGCCGCGCGCGATCATGGGCGACGTCAGGGAGATGATCGAGGAGTAGCTCGGACGGCGGGACCGTCGATGCGGCGTTCGGATCATCATCGCGCTTTTTTCAGATGAAAGGGTGAGTTAATTCAGCATGGAACGAGCAAATAAGGGAGACTGGGTTCAGATTCGCCAGACAGTGCTGACCCCCGAGGAGAGGGCACCGCAGGTACCGGAGGACACTAAAAAGGTCCCCCTGCTCCTGTGGGTCAAGGGTTTCGCCTGCGCGGGCGCCGCCAAGGGCGAGCAAGTGGAGATAGAGACTGTCACCGGTAGAAGAACCAAGGGCGAGCTGTTCGAGGTCAATCCACGATATATTCACGACTTCGGCGACTTCGTCCCGGAGCTTCTCCAGATGGACATGCAGTTGAAAAAGCTTCTAGAGGAGGATACTCCCAATGGCTAACCTCGACATGTCCTACGCGGCGGTGATGGGGCGAAGAAACGAGATCATGAAGCGGGCCGTCGGCATCGACTACAGTGTTTTCGAGTCCGGCGGGGTCGGTTTCGACTACGAGCGCATGATGCGCGAGGCGGGCTACACCCTGGAGGAGATCCGGGAGATCCAGTCCTCCACCGGCGTCGGCGACACGCCGATACTGGAGCTGCGCAACCTTACGGCCCTCGTCCGGAAGTTCTCCCCCAAGGGGAAGGGAGCTCGCATATTCATAAAGGACGAGGCCGCCAATCCGTCCGGGAGCTTCAAGGCACGCAGGGCGGCCAACGCCGTCTACCACGCGAAGCGCCACGGCTACAAGGGTGTTATAGCGGCCACCAGCGGTAACTACGGCGCCGCAGTCGCATCGCAGGCGGCCATGAGAGGCTTGAAGTGCATCATAGTTCAGGAGTGCTACGACAGCAGGATGGTCGGGCAGCCGGAGATCCTGGAGAAGCTACGCGCGTGCGAGGCCTACGGCGCCGAGGTGGTCCAGCTCTCGGTCGGGCCCGAGCTCTTTTATACCTTCCTGGTGCTGCTGGAGGAGACCGACTACTTCAACGCGTCCCTGTACACGCCGTTCGGTATCGCGGGGGTCGAGACGCTTGGATACGAGCTGATCGAGCAGTTCAAGTCCACCACCGGCAAGGCCCCGGACAAAGTGCTGATCACCCACGCGGGCGGAGGCAACGTGACCGGCACCGCCCGGGGCATGCAGAAGGCGGGCGCGACCGACACGGAGATAGTTGGCGCGAGTGTGGACCTCTCCGGCCTGCACATGGCGTCCGACCATGATTTCAACCGCAAGTCGTTCACCACCGGACACACTGGCTTCGGCATACCGTTCGCGACCTGGCCTGACAGGGCCGATGTGCCGCGCAACGCCGCCCGTCCCCTGCGCTACCTGGACAGGTACGTGCTGGTGAAGCAGGGCGAGGTCTTCTACATCACGGAGGCATTGGCGGTGCTCGAGGGTCTTGAGCGCGGTCCCGCCGGCAACACGTCGCTGACCGCAGCATTTGCGGTGGCCCAGGAGATGGACGAAGACCAGACCATCGTGGTGCAGGAGACCGAGTACACGGGCGCGGGCAAACACCCGATGCCGCAGCTCTCCTTCGCGCGCAGCAACGGTATCGACCTGCTGTTCGGGGACCCGGACGACGAGAAGCCGGGAACGAACATCATCTTCCCGAAGGATCCCTCCTTCATCAAGGTCCGCGACTTCGATCTGGACAAGGCGCGGAACTCCTACATACGCAACTGCGTGACCAACAACAAGCTCGAGAGTGCGACAGAGGAGGACGTGAAGTTCCTGGCCGAGGACACCAAGTCCAGTGCCGACTACGTCAAAGGAGCGCTGAGAGAGCTGAACGTAACGGTGAGATAGGAGAAACACCCGGGAGGGGCCCCCTCCCGGATCGATCTGAGAATAGAGAAGACAGGAGGCTGTTAACAAAATGAAACGTGCGGACGATTTCGAGCAGAGACGGGCTCACATCAAGGACCTCTCCGACGAGGAACTGAAAGCTCGCTTCTGGGAACTGGCGGACAAGATCGTCGCGCCGATGCTGGAGCTGGGCAGGACTCACACGACTCCGGCGGTCGAGCGCAGCGTGCTACTTCGCATGGGTTTTTCGAGCCTGGAAGTGAAGCCGATAGTGGAGGGAGTCATCCAAAGAGGGCTCATGGGAAAGGGCGCGGGCAACATAGTCTGGCGCCTTTCAAAGAAGCTGAGTGTCTCGGTGCGCGAGGCGGGGCTGGCCCTCGCCGAGGGAAAGCACTGGGAGAAGGTTGAAGAAATCTTCGGGAAGGGGTGCGCATAATGAAGCTCGATCCCAAGAAGAGGCTCGACATCAAGGAGATACTCAAGGATCTGGACAAGTACCGCCCGAAGAGACGCGGATGGACCTGGAGAGAGGGACGAAGCGAGAACCGGAAGGTTGGAGACTTTGAATACCACGAGACGGCCGAGGGCGTCGAGAACTCGGTGCCCCTGCCCGGAAGCCGCGGCTTCGGCTACATCGACCCCCAGACCGACTGCGTTCTTACCACCGAGATCGCGTCCGGCAGGTTCGAGGATGACATAAGGCGGATGCGCATGGCCGCCTGGCACGGAGCGGACCATATCATGGTCATCCGCACCGCCGGCCAGTCCCACATAGACTCCCTCATAGAGGGTACCACCCAGGGGATAGGCGGAATAGCCGTCACCCGGAAGCAGGTCCGCGCCAGCAGGAAGGCGCTTGACATGATCGAGGAAGAGGTAGGCCGCCCGATCAACTTCCACTCCTACATCTCGGGAGTTGCATGCCCGGATATCGCAGTCATGTTCGCGGAGGAGGGCATCAACGGGGCGCACCAGGATCCGCAGTACAACATACTCTACCGCAACGTCAACATGGTCCGCAGCTTCGTCGACGCATGCGAGGCCAAGAAGATCATGGCCTGGGCGGAGATGCTGCAGATCGACGGAGCGCACAACGCCAACGCGACCGCGATGAAGGCGTGGAAGGTCTGCCCGGAGCTCATGGTGCAGCATGCGATCAACAGCGCCTTCTCCAAGAGCGTCGGCGTCAAGCCGGAGAATATTGCTCTGTCCACCGTGCCGCCGACCGCTCCCCCGGCCCCATGCATGAGGCTCGACATTCCCTACGCCGTAGCGCTGCGCGACTTCTTCTCCGAGTTCAAGATGAGGGCCCAGCAGAACACCAAGTACATGGAGTCCGACATGCGCGAGGCCACGGTGACTCACACTCTGAACATGGTCATTTCGCGCCTGACCAGCGCGGACATCCAGTCCACCATCACCCCGGACGAGGGGCGCAACGTGCCGTGGCACTACAACAACATCGCCGGCCTCTGCACCGCAAGGCACGCGCTCAACGGCCTGGACGGCTTCAGGGAGATGGTCAAGCTCGACATGGACGGCCAGCTCGGCAAGGACGCACGCGAGATCAAGGAGCGGGCCGTGCTCTTCATGGAGGAGATGCTCGAGGTCGGCGGCTACTTCAAGGCCGTCGAGCAGGGCTTCTTCATCGACAGCGGGCTCTATCCGGAGCGCAACGGGGACGGCATCCCCCGCGACCCGGAGGGAGGAGTCGGCGCAGCCATGCTGTTCGAGCGCGACGAGGACTACTTCGCTCCCGTGTCCGTCCACTACGGCTACAACAACGTCCCGGCAGAGCTGAACGGCAAGCCCTCGGCCGCGGTCGGTGGGGACACCTTCGAGGACCCGTCGAAGATCATCATGATAGACGAGCTGGACGAGATGGACAACGTCAACGTCAGGCTCGAGGAGCTCGACAAGTACTACGAGACCAACCTGGTCAAGCCGGAGGTCGAGTGGCGCGCCGACGGAGTGGTGGCGGTCAACCTCTTCCTGCCCCTCGACGAGCGGACCGCCGAGTTCGCGGCCATCAAGTGCGGCGAGAAGATGGGCCTCGAGGAAGTGACCGTGGTCCACAAGCAGGTCATGCACCCGTCCGAGGGCACATACGTCGAGATCAAGGGCAGGGTGGACTTCGACATCAACGTCGACGAGCTAGTGATACCCGAGAAGATACCCGTGCTCTCCGAGGAGGAGATCCGCGCCGACATAGCCGAGAAACCGATGATGGTCGTCGCAGCCACCGTCGGCGAAGACGAGCACTCGGTCGGCCTGAAGGAGACGCTGGACATCAAGCACGGTGGCATCGAGACCTTCGGCATCAGGTACGAGTACCTCGGCACCTCCTGCCCGGTCGAGAAGCTTCTGGATGCGGCGATAGAGACCAACGCCAACGCCATTCTCGCCTCGACCATCATCACGCATGACGACGTGCACATGAAGAACATGAAGAAGCTGCACGACCTGTGCGTCGAGAAGGGGGTCAGAGACAAGCTGATCCTGATCTGCGGAGGTACCCAGATCTCTCACGAGATCGCCCGCGAGGCCGGGATGGACGGAGGGTTCGGCCGCGGTACGAAGGGCATAGACGTCGCCAGTTTCCTCGTCAAGCGCAGAAGGGAGATGGAAGGCGCGAAATGAGAACAGCTGTTCTGGTCGCCGAAATCGGCAGCACCACGACAGTCGTGAACGCCTTCGACGGCATAGGCGGCCCCTGCCCGGTTTTTCTCGGGCAGGGGCAGGCCTGCACCACGGTGTTGGAGGGGGATGTGACGGTCGGACTGAGGGGCGCAGTCGAAGAGCTTAGATGCAAGCTCGGCGCTGATTCGCTCGAATGGGACGAGATGTTCGCCACGTCCAGCGCGGCGGGCGGCCTTCGAATGACCGTCCACGGGCTGGTCCACGACATGACGGTCCGCGCGGCCCGCGAGGCGGCCCTCGGTGCCGGAGCAATACTCAAGTACGTCACGGCGGGAAGACTTCGCAGGACAGAGGTCAAGAAGATCCGCGACATCAACCCGAACATAATCCTGGTCGCGGGCGGGGTCGACTTCGGCGAGCGCGACACTGCACTCTTCAACTTCGAGACGATCGCCTCCATGGGACTCGATGTGCCGGTTATCTACGCGGGCAACGTCGAAAACCAGGACGAGATCGCCATGATCGCCGAGGAGAAGGGCGTGCGCCTGTATATCACCGAGAACGTCTACCCTCGGGTCGACCAGCTGAACGTCGACCCGGCGAGGCGCATCATACAGAGGGTATTCGAGGACCACATAATCCACGCCCCCGGAATGAACACCGTCCGGGATATGATAGACGGTCCGATCATCCCCACGCCCGGTGCCGTAATGGAGGCCGCCATCCTGCTGAGGGAGGCGCTCGGCGACTTGGTCGTCTTTGATGTCGGGGGCGCGACGACGGACGTGCATTCCGTCGCGGAGGGCAGCGAGAAGATACTGAGCATCACCGTCAGCCCGGAGCCGATCGCCAAGAGAACAGTCGAGGGGGA
>JAAYLU010000106.1 GCA_012521675.1 Synergistaceae bacterium
CCCCCTATATCGAGTGTGTGCTGGTCTTCTTCATGTTCACCTCTGCGGTGAACTACACACTTCACTACAAGTTCCTGCGCGGCGACAGTCGCCCATATGCGGACGACGAGCTGAGGCTCTTCTCGCGAATAGTGATCATCGCCGTGACCGCGACGACGGCGGTTCTCTACTCAAATGGGCTCTATACGGGCGTGTTGGAGTCGCTCAGATATGCCGCCTTCCAGGTGGTCAGCGTCGTGACGTCCACCGGCTTCTGCACGGCCGACTACGATGCCTGGCCCCCGTTCATCCACTCGGTATTCATCTTTCTCATGGTTGCCGGAGGGTGCGCCGGCTCGACCTCCGGAGGTATCAAGAGCATAAGAATCCTCGTCCTGGCGAGGCACATCCGCGCTGGTATGACCTCCGCCCTTCACCCCAGAGGGGTGGTCAGGGTGCGCATGGGAGAGAGGGCGGTGCGAGGCGATGCCGTGGCGTTGGCCTCGGCCTTCTTCGTGCTGTACATCGCCGTCCTCGTAGCAGGGGCGCTCTTCATGGCATGGCTGGGGCTCGACTTCACGTCGGCCTTCACCAGCGCCGCCGCCGCGCTGGGCAACACGGGGCCGGGACTGGGCGCAGTGGGGCCGGCGCGGAGCTACGCCGCAGTCCCTCAGGCGGGCAAGTGGGCGCTGTCGCTCTTGATGCTGCTGGGGAGACTTGAGCTCTTCTCCGTGGCCGTGCTCATCATGCCCGATATGTGGCGGCGCTAGCCTGCGCAGGAACGCCTGCGGACAGCGCTGGGACGACGATAAGCTCCACGGTGTTACGGTCGCCCAGGCTCATAGGTATTTTTATCAAAAAGCCCTCTTGACATATTCAGGAATTACAGTACCATAATGCCAGATATGAGAGAGGAGAGAGAGCCTTGAGCGATGTGGTTGCCGTCTCCGAGGCCGCGTCACTTGCATTCCACGGAATGGCGCTGCTGGCCTCGGGCGGGAGAATGAGCGCGAAGGAGATGGCCGAGGCGGTGAACGTCTCGGAGGCGCACCTCGCCAAGGTCTTCCAGAGGCTGGCGCGGGAGGGGCTCGTCTCCTCCACGCGCGGCCCGGGGGGAGGATTCGAGCTCTCCAGGCCGGCGGAGGAGATCACCCTTTACGACGTCTACGTCGCCATCGAGGGGGCTCCGACTAAGGAAAGCTGCCTTCTTCGCAGGGATAGGTGCCCTTTCGGAGGATGCATCCTGGGCTCCACGCTGGGGGATATCAAGAGGGAGTTCATCGACTATCTGAAGAGGGTGTCGCTAAGCGATCTGCGGGGAGGGGAAGAGGGATGAGCAAGGTCATGCGGAGGATTATCAGGATTGACGAGGATAAGTGCGACGGCTGCGGACAGTGCGTCGACGCGTGCCACGAGGGGGCCATCCAGATAGTGGACGGCAAGGCCAGGCTGGTGAGTGACATCTACTGTGACGGACTTGGGGACTGCATCGGCGAATGCCCCAGGGGCGCGATCAGCTTCGAGATGCGCGAGGCAGCGCCGTACGACGAGGAGGAGGTCAAGAGGCGCATGGCGGAGAGGTCGGCCGAGAAGTGCGACGGCACTCTGCCCTGCGGCTGCCCCGGCTCTGCGGTGCGCGACCTGCGTGAGGGCATGGAGAGGGCTGACCACGCCTGTGCCTGCGCTGGGCCCGCCAAACCGGAGCTTATCAACTGGCCGGTGCAGATACGGCTCGTCCCGGAGAACGCCCCCTGGCTGAAGAGGGCCGAGCTGGTGGTTGCCGCGGACTGCACGCCCTTCGCCTTCCCCGACTTCCACAGGGAGTTTCTGGCCGGCGGCAGGGCCTGTCTGATAGGCTGCCCGAAGCTGGACGACGCGCAGGGCTACACGGAGAAGCTGGCGCGGATCATATCGTTCAACGAGATCGACTCGATAATCGAGGTGCGCATGGAGGTCCCCTGCTGCGGCGGGCTCACGAGGATACTTGAGAAGGCGTGCGAGGAGTCGGGCAGGAATATATCGCTGAAAATTTACACAATTGGTGTCCGAGGCGATATAATCGACAGAGAGACGATACGCTTCTCGCGCAGATAGCGGGTTTTACCGCGGACAGAAGGATAATCTATCAGGGATCAGAGAGAATAAAGGAGGTATATACGAGTATGTTCTGTTTTCAGTGTCAGGAGACTGCGAAGAACCAGGGGTGCACGATAGCCGGGGTGTGTGGCAAGAAGGAGCCGACGGCGAACCTTCAGGACCTTTTGATCTACGTCTGCAAGGGGATCTCCGTTTACGGAGACGCCCTCAGGCGAAAGGGGACTGTCGACAGGGAGGCGGGGAGATTCCTGATCAGGGCGCTCTTCGTCACGATAACCAACGCCGCATGGGACGACGACGCGATCATCGAGTGGATCCGCAGGGGGCTGGAGGTTCGGGACGCAGTGGCCGAGAGGGCCAGGGCGGCGGGCGCCGCTCCGGAGGCTCTGCCGGACTGCGCCGTCTGGACGGCGTCGGGCAGGGATGAGATAGTGGAGAAGGCCAACTCGCCCGAGGTGCGAGTCACCTCGATGGATAACGAGGACGTGCGCTCGCTCCGAGAGCTTCTCATCATCGGCACGAAGGGAATCGCCGCCTATGCGGAGCACGCCGAGGTGCTGGGCTTTGAGAAGGACGAGGTCTACTCCTCTATGATGGAGGGGCTGGCCTCCACGACGAAGGAGCTCTCCGTCGACGACATGGTTGCGATGGTCATGAAGACTGGCGAGAACGCCGTCGCCACGATGGCGCTGCTCGACGAGGCCAACACGAAGACCTACGGCAACCCGGAGATCACCGAGGTCAACTTGGGAGTACGGGGCAACCCGGGGATACTTATCTCCGGACACGATCTGAAGGATATGGAGGAGCTGCTGAAGCAGACCGAGGGGACAGGGGTCGACGTCTACACCCACGGCGAGATGCTGCCGGCCAACTACTACCCGGCCTTCAAGAAGTACGATCACTTCGTGGGCAACTACGGCAGCTCCTGGTGGCATCAGAACAGGGAGTTCGAGTCGTTCAACGGCCCGATCCTGCTGACCACCAACTGCCTCGTCCCGCTGAAGAAGGAGAACACCTACCTGGACAGGCTGTTCACCACCGGCGTGGTGGGTTATCCGGGCGCGAAGCACATAGCTGACAGAAAGCCGGGCGGCGCGAAGGACTTCTCAGCGCTGATAGAGATGGCGAAGAAGTGCGCAGCACCCGAGGAGATCGAGACGGGCAAGCTGGTAGGCGGCTTCGCTCACGCTCAGGTGCTCGCTCTTGCCGACAAGGTGATTGAGGCGGTGAAGTCCGGTGCGATCAAGCGCTTCGTCGTGATGGCGGGGTGCGACGGCCGCTTCCCGTCGCGCGACTACTACACGGACGTGGCGAAGAACCTGCCGAAGGACACCATCATCCTCACAGCCGGCTGCGCCAAGTACCGCTACAACAAGCTCGACCTGGGCGACATCGGTGGCATACCGCGCGTGCTGGACGCGGGGCAGTGCAACGACTCCTACTCCCTCGCAGTTATCGCCATGAAGCTGAAGGAGGCCTTCGGGCTGAGCGACATCAACGAGCTTCCCATCTCCTACGACATCGCCTGGTACGAGCAGAAGGCCGTGGCCGTGCTACTGGCACTGCTTTTCCTCGGAGTCAAGGGGATCCGCCTCGGGCCGACACTGCCGGGCTTCCTCTCTCCGGCGGTTGCTGACGTCCTAGTGAAGAACTTCGACATCAAGCCTATCGGGACTGTCGAGGAGGACATCGCCGCGATGATGGCGGGCAAGTAGAAGCAGGCGGATCTGGACGTAGGGGCGCGGGGGCAGGTCTCCCGCGCCTTTTTTGATGCCCGGAGGTAGGCCGGGAAGCGGGTCGAAAATGGGAAAAGCGCCGCGCTTCTTGCGCCAAATAGGAATAATAGATATAATCATCCCGGTTCAGCATGAGACTTATCATTTCTGAAGGGATGGGTTTTCTCGATG
Organism: Synergistaceae bacterium; assembly: GCA_012521675.1. Lineage (NCBI taxonomy): Bacteria > Thermotogati > Synergistota > Synergistia > Synergistales > Synergistaceae > Synergistaceae bacterium. Next base: position 3,987 of record JAAYLU010000106.1, read on the forward strand.
AAGGGTTTCAATGATCTTCTCACGTCGCGCTACGGCCCGGCGGTCACAGGCGGCGTAGTGGGAGCGCTGGCGTCGCTCCTGGTCTACTTCGGCAATCCCGGTAATATGGGGATATGCGTAGCCTGCTTCACGCGCGATATCGCGGGGGCGCTCGGTCTGCACAGGGCGGGGGTTGTCCAGTATCTGCGCCCGGAGATACCGGGCTTTATTCTGGGGGCTTTCGCTGCGGCCTTCCTCGCGAAGGAGTACCGTCCGCGCTCCGGCTCCTCCCCCATGGTCCGCTTCTTCCTGGGCTTCTTCGCCATGATCGGCGCTCTTATCTTCCTCGGCTGCCCGTGGAGGGGCTACTCCAGGCTTGCCGGGGGCGACTGGAACGCGCTCGCTGGGATTGAGGGGCTTGTGGTGGGGGTGACCATCGGCATCGCATTTCTGTGGCGCGGTTTCAGCCTGGGCAAGGCGGACAGGTCGCCCGTCTGGGCCGGGTCAGTCATGCCGCTGGCGGCGCTTGCTCTGCTCGCCCTTCTTCTGCTCAGGCCGCTCTTCGGGCCGGAGGGCACCGGGCCTGTCTTCTTCTCGGCGTCCGGACCCGGAGCAGCTACCGCGCCGATAGCGATATCTCTTGCCGCCGGGCTTCTCATCGGCTGGATGGCGCAGAAGAGCAGGTTCTGCACGGTGGGGGCGATACGCGACCTCTTCATGTTGAAGGATCCTCACCTGTTCAACGGGATGGCGGCCTTCGTAGTGGCCGCATTCGCTACGAACTATCTGCTGGGACAGTTCAATCCCGGCTTCGAGAATCAGCCTGTGGCTCACACAAACCAGATGTGGAACTTCATGGGAATGGTCCTCTCCGGGCTTGCCTTTACCCTGGCCGGGGGGTGCCCGGGACGGCAGTTCATCATGTCCGGCGAGGGGGATGGAGACGCGGCGGTCTTTGTGATAGGGATGCTGGTGGGCGCGGCCTTTGCCCACAACTTCTCGCTGGCCAGCTCGGGCGCAGGCGTGACAAGCTACGGGATGACCGCAACCGTGATCGGCATGGTGTTCTGCCTGGCGGTAGGTCTTCTGTTTAAAATCAGGACGGCGGGGAGGGGTTAGGATGTCGGATACAGTAAGAGTTGATGCTAGAGGACTGTCGTGCCCTCAGCCCGTGCTGGAGACGAAAAAGGCAATCGAAGGTCTTTCTGCGGGGCGTGTGGAGGTGCTGGTGGACACTGCTACGTCGCGGGACAACGTCTCCCGGTTCGGGGGAAGCCGAGGCTGGAGGGTGGAAAAGGAGGAGCGTGAGGAGGGTTTCCTCGTCGTGCTCCTGAAGTAAGAGAACAGGAAGAGGCCGGGCGGGGAAATAAGCGTACGGCCTCTATGTGTTATTACAACGCCCGCACTTTCGGCCTAGTTGTACGCCAGGCGAAGCTCGGGGGTCGCGAGGGTCGGCGCGATCAGCTCCTGCCACATGGAGGACTTCTCACCGGTGATCGAGGCGGCGTCGGCCGAACCCGGCTTTACCGAGGACGAGCCCGAGCACTGGATAAACGTCGGCTTCGCACGAAACACGATGATGTCAGTCTTCGGCAAGCTGATCGACCTAGTCAGGGCAGGGAAGATACGCCGTTTCTTCCTCGTCGGAGGCGCGGATATACCGGTTGGAATGCGTCAAGGGGGGCTGCGGCCTCCTTTATTCCTTAGCAGGATGAGTCTGCCTACACGCCGTCTCAAGGACTCAAGGCCCGCATCCTAACAACCGATCAAAAAATAGTGTTCATCATCTACAGGAGGAGTGAATGAGTTGCGGATATTCAACAATATCTCCGCGCTTTTCGCAAAGAACGCGCTCGGTGTCTCCGAGAGCGACCTTCAAAAATCTATAAGACGGCTCTCGTCAGGGCTGCGCATCAACAGCGCGGCGGACGACGCGGCCGGGCTGGCCATCTCCAACAAGATGAGGGCCCAGGTGACGGGGCTGGACCAGGCGGGGCGGAACGCGCAGGACGGCATCTCGATGATACAGACCGCAGAGGGCGGCCTGAACGAGAGCCACGCCATCCTGCAGCGGATGCGCGAGCTTTCGGTCCAGGCGGGCAACGACACCCTGACCTCATCCGACAGGCAGCACATACAGCGGGAGATCGACCAGCTCACCGACGAGCTCAACCGCATCGCCACCACCACGCAGTTCAACAAAAAGAGGCTGCTGGACGGGAGCTCTTCGGTCCTCTGGTCGACCAGCTCAACCGGCACCCAGGTGGTGGTGAGAGGGGGGCTGCGCACCACGGACGAGTTCGGGCAGAAGGCCGTGCAGGATGGGAACTACGACATCCACATATCCACCATGAACCCCGGGCAGGCGCAGACGCTTAAGTCCCACGTAATGCCGATCTGGGAGGACGGCCAGGAGCTCTCGCTAAGGGATATTCCCGGCTTCTACGATAACGGGCGTTTCATCTTCGAGGATCCAGCAGTTATAGAGCTTAAACAGGGGGACGGCAGGTCGGCGCACGTCCTTCTTTACGGCAACGACACGATCCAGGAGGTCTGTCGCAAGTTCAACGACGCGGTGGCCTTCGATCTTGGACAGGCGTCTAACGCCAACGGAGATACAGACAAGTTTGCCGTAATATCCTCCGGCGTGCAGGGCACGGCGGAGTCGATAAGGCTGGAGAGCAGGACCACTCTCCCGGTGAGGCGCATAGACCAAGAGCTTGTCAACGGAGTGCCGGAGGGGCGCACTTCTGGCTCCATACCGTTTGCCGCGATAACGAAGGGTTCCGAAAATGTTGAGATACATATATATGACCGAGGAGCGCCCGACTCGATCCAGATCTTCACCCGCGAGGGGTTCCACGTGGCGGGTGTGTACCCTCCGGAGGTGCCGATAGACTTCACCCCCGCGAACGGCTTCCTTCCAGGTGCGCACTACCAAGGGCCGGGTCCGCTGGTCAACCCCCCGTACACTAACACTCCGCCTTATAACCAGGTGACCTGGGAGGGCGCGACAATAGCCTACTCAGGGTCGGACAACCCCGGAGGGGGGAATTGGAACGAATGGTTCACTGTCGACGTCGCGCCGGAGCATCTTCTTGTTTTCGTCACGGGCAGCGGAGCCTTCGATATAACCGCGACGTGGGATCTTATTGCTCCTGTGCACGACGACTACACCCTGACGGCGCCGATCATACTTCGATCCTCTATACCCGGCGAGGCTGGGAAGATCTCTCTCTCCGGGGACGACAACCTCCTGAAGGCGCTGGGCTTCTCCACGGTGCAGGAGGCTGAGGAGCCGGTGAGGCGCGTCGCCGTAAGGGACTCCCACAGCGGCAGAACCATAGCCTCGGGCGTCACAATGACTGGGAATCTCCTCTCGGGAGTGGTGCACCCCGAAGTGGACGTCGTACTGGAGCCTGCCGCAGGTTTCACGGCTTCGTGGAACGACGCCGGGAAGACCTTCGCCCTTGATGATCGAGACAGGGTGATAACAGTTCACCTTGCCGACAACAGCTCTGTCCTCCAGACTGGCGCGAACGAGGGCGAGGACGTCGGAATAATCTTCGGAGACATGAGCGCGCGCGGGCTTGGATTGATTCCGCCTCCGCCCTCCGTGGTCGACAGGGAGCTTGCGGGAAGGACGTTGACCCGTGTCGACAACGCGATGGATCGTGTCTCCCGGGCTCGCGCGCGGCTCGGCGCGTACCAGAACCGGCTGGAGCACACGGTCGCGAACCTGGCCGTGGCGTCGTCGAACCTTACGGCCTCGGAGAGCCGCATCCGCGACCTGGACATGGCCAGGGAGATGATGAACTTCACCAGGCTGAGCATACTGATGCAGTCCGGCACGTCCATGCTGGCCCAAGCCAATCAGCTCCCCCAGAACGTGCTGGAGCTGCTGAAGCAGTAGCCGCCTGTATTCGCTCTCCGGTAGCGATGCCGAAACAGAGAACGGGCCGAGGAGGCTGTTTTCCTCCCCGGCCCGTTGATTATCGAGCCGCCGCCTGCTTGTGTCATCCCGAGCGAACGCGAGGGATCCCGTCCTAGTTGTACGCCAGGCGAAGCTCGGGGGTCGCGAGGGTCGGCGCGATCAGCTCCTGCCACATGGAGGACTTCCACGTGTCCAGCGCTTCGTGGATCTTGAAGTACTTCTCCGGTATGGGGTGCGTCCCGACGACAACGGGAAGGCCGTACATCTCGCTGATGAAGCGGCGGAAGTAGTCTATCCGCGGACAGGGCGGGTACCCAACGACCATCCCGGTGGCCAGATGGATGACCGTTGCGCCGTTCTTCTTCATCTCGGCCGGGGCGTACTCGATGTTGCCCCCGGGGCACCCGTCGCAGGTGGTGTACCCCACCAGCTCGACCTCTCTGTCCTTGTAGACGCTGAAGGCGCCCTCTCTGTTGCGGAGCGAGCGCAGGCACTTGCCCCCTGCGCAGGTGTGGTAGCGGTTGCAGATGAAGATGCCAACCCGGACGATTTCGCTACTCATTTCAAAGACCTCCTCAAGTCGAGATTCCGGCCTTGCGGTCGTTTGGCTTCTGATGATTCTACTATAGACCTATCGGGTAATTTTGCAAGGCAGGCTTTCAAGGGGGCGTCCGGATATCGAACGCCCCCTTTAGTCTTATCCTATGATTCTGATAACCGCTCGCCTGCACATGTCCATGAAGGCACCGTAGGGCCGCCCGGCCAGGGTGAAAATCAGCGTTATGGAGACGGACGAAACGGCGATCTGTCTCCACGACGCGTCCGCCAGCAGCAGCACTATCACGTAGAGTGGAACCTGGAAGGCGACGAAGGCCACTGTGTCGCCCATGATCAGCCTCCAACGGTCGGTCCTGTCTATGTGCAGCAGGCGGAATAGCCAGTCCCGGAACCATCCGTAGGGCCTTCCGGTTATCAGGTTCACTGGGATCGCCGCGATGCGGGCGCTCACGGACTGGGCTAAGGTCAGCCCCGCCAGGAAGAGCTCGATCCCCATGCACATTGTCGTGGAGAAGGCGATCATGGCCAGTATGTCGGCAATCAGGAGGCTCACCCTTCGTCTCTTGTCGAATCTCGCGCCATGACCGTCGGCCACGTATACCACTCCCCTGTTATTTTTTCTTCAGACGCGCCAGCATGTCCTCCGTCATCCGGTCGAGGTCGTACTCCGGGGAGAAACCCCACTCCTCGCGCGCCGCAGAGCAGTCGAGCGAGTCGGGCCAAGATTCGGCGATCGACTGTCTGAGCGGGTCGACGTCGTAGTCCATTACGAAGCCCGGAATCACCTTGCGGATGGAGGCGGCTATCTGCTCCGGCTCGAAGCTCATCGCCGAGACGTTGAAGGCGTTGCGGTGGACGAGCTTGGCCGGGTCGGCCTCCATAAGCTGCACGACCGCGTTCAGAGCGTCAGGCATGTACATCATATCCATGTAGGTCCCAGGAGCGATGAAGCTTGTGTAGCTGCCCTTCTTGACGGCGTCGTAGTAGATGTGCACGGCGTAGTCGGTGGTGCCTCCGCCGGGGAGGGCTTCGTAGCTGATCAGTCCGGGGAATCGCAGGCCGCGCGTGTCCACCCCGAACCTCTTGTGATAGTAGTCGCACAGAAGCTCAAGGCTGACCTTGGCCACCCCGTAGATGGTCGTCGGCCGCTGGAGGGTGTCCTGCGGGGTGCTCTTCGCAGGGGTGGACGGGCCGAACGCCGCTATCGAGCTCGGCAGGAAGAAGGCTGCTCCGTGCGTTCTGGCCACCTCGAGCGCAGCGCAGGTGCCGTTAACGTTGATGTCCCATGACGAGACGGGATCCGCCTCGCCTTTTGCAGACAGTATGCCCGCCAGGTGGATGACCGTGTCCGCTTTGAACGATCCCAGTATATCAGAGAAAGCCGCCCCGTCTCGAACGTCAAGGATCTTAAAGGGGCCGCCCTCGCTGACGGGGCCCGGTATCGTCCTTCGGCTGCTCGTCAGCACGTTCTCCGCGCCGTAGAGCTTGCGCAGGTGGATGGCCAGCTCCACGCCGATCTGCCCGTTGGCGCCCGTGATCATTATCCGCTTCATTAGACGACTCCCATGGCCTTGCCGACCTGGCCGAACTTCTCAACCGCAAAGCGAAGGTCGTCCTCGGAGTGCGCCGCCGACACCATCGCCCGGATGCGCGCCGTCCCGCGCGGCACGGTGGGGAAGACTATCGCCGTGGCGAAGACCCCCGCCTCGAACAGCTTGGCGCTGAACTCCTTCGCCGCCGCTGCTTCGCCGATGATCACCGGGGTGATCGGCGTCTCGCTGTGGGCCGTGTCGAATCCGAGCGATTTCAGCTCTCGCTTCAGGAAGTCGCCGTTGCTCCACAGCTTTTTGACTAGATCATCGCTCTGCTGAAGTATCTCGACCGAGGCCAGGTTGGCCGCCACGTCCGGTATGGTCAGTGCGCTGCTGAACAGGTTGGTGCGAGCCTTCTGCCTGATGTAGTCGACAAGCAGAGCGCTCCCCGCCGCCATGCCTCCCATGACGCCGAACGCCTTGGACATAGTGCCAATCTCCACGTCTACCCGACCGTGCAGGCCGAAGTGGTCCGCTATTCCGCGCCCGCCGCGCCCGAGCACTCCCTCACCGTGAGCGTCGTCAACGGCGACTATGACGTTGTGCCTCTCGCACAGCTCCAGGATCTCCGGCAGCTTCGCTATGTCGCCGTCCATTGAGAAGACTCCGTCGGTGATCAGCAGCCTCTTGCCGGAGCAGGTGTGCTCCTTCAGCTTCGCCTCGAGGTCAGCCATGTCCGAGTGCTCGTAGCGGACCACCTTGGCCTTGGTCAGCCTGCATGCGTCGATTATAGAGGCGTGGTTGAGCGAGTCGCTGAAGATAATGTCGTCCGCGGAGTTGGCCAGGGTCGGGATTACCGCGAGGTTCGCGCAGAATCCTGACTGCACGACTATTGCAGCCTCGGCACCCTTGAACTCTGCCAGCTTTTTTTCAAGCTCTATGTGCGGGCTCATAGTCCCGGCGATGGTGCGCACCGCGCCCGGCCCAACCCCGTACCTGTCCGCGTACTCCTTCACCTTGCTCACAAGGCGCGGGTCGTTGCACAGTCCAAGGTAGTTGTTGGAGCACAGGTTCAGGTACCTCTTGCCGTCGATATGCACCCATGAGCCCTGAGGGCTCTCCAGCGTGCGGATAGTGCCATAGAACCCGCCGCGTTTCATCTCCTCCAGCTCCGCAGCGAGATAATCCATTGGAACCGCCATAGGGATCACTCCTTTACAGTTTGTGGCTCTGTATAAAGTATGCGGAAAGCCGGTCGCAGCGTCAATGAAGTATAATTTGGGGGGACTTCTTATAATTTCGAGCCAAAAAATATATTATTTCGGGAGGTATGCCCGATGGACGAAGAGATGACCCTTGAATCTCTCGCGGCGCGCAGCGCGGGGGACGCCTCCGCGCCACACTACATAGCGGGGGTGCTGAGGGAGGCCATCTATCGGGGGCTGCTGCCGGAGGGAAAACCGCTGCACCAGGCTCAACTGGCTCTGCGGTTGGGCGTCAGCCCCATCCCGCTGCGCGAGGCACTGCGCCTGCTGGAGACGGAGGGGCTGATCGCCTTTCGCGGCCACAGGGGAGCGGTGGTCACCGCCCTGTCGGTGGACGAGGCGCGGGAGCTGTACGAGATGATCTCCGCACTGGAGACCAGCCTGATGAGGATCGCATTTCCGCGCATAACCAAGCGAGTTGTGGAGGACGCGGCCAAAGCGCTGGACATGATGGAGAGAGAGGAGGACTGCATCAGGTGGCGCGACCTGAACCAGATGTTCCACAACCTCTTCTTCGAGCCCGCGGACAGGCCCCTGACCCTGGACATGCTGGCACGCCTGCGCCAGAAGACCGACCGAAACATCCGCATACACCTCGCCTCCATGAAGGAGGAGTCCCAGCGTCAGCACCGAGCCATCCTGGACGCTGTCGCAGCGCGCGACCTGGACGCCGCGCTGGAGGCCCTCGCCGCCCACCTGGCCTACACATCCAACGACCTGCAGTCGTGCATGAGGCGGAGGTAGGGGGGAGCCCGCGCCCTGGCTCGCTGCTTGCCTTTTTGCGCCTGTTGGTCCATACTATGCTGTAAGGAATACAGGGATAATCTTACTTTTAAGGAGGGTTCGCATATGGAACTCGCCAAGATCACGTCGAAAGGGCAGATCACGATTCCCGTGGAGATACGGCGAAGGCTCGGGGTGAAAAAGGGGGACAAGATCCTGTTCGTCGAGGATGAGGGCAGGATCTACATCCTCAACTCCTCGTTGGAGGCCATAAGAGAGGCCCAGGCGGCGTTCTCGGGCGAGGCGGAGCGAGCGGGGCTTAAGGACGAGTCCGACATCGTCTCTCTGGTCAGCGGGATCAGGCGGGAGAGAGCCGCAAGGTAGAATGCGGGTGATGCTTGACACCAACGTCCTGGTCTCACTGTTGCTTTTCCCCAATGATCGAATGAATGCCATGATGGAGTTCATCTTCACAAGGCATGAGTTGGTTCTTTCTTCATTCGTGATCGACGAACTGAAAGAGGTCGTGGAACGGAAATTCCCGACCAAGGCAGGATCAGTGGACACTCTCCTTTTCAAGATGAACTATAGCCTGGTGGAAACGCCATACGTGATGGACGACAGCCTGTTCGATATCCGCGACCCGAAGGACTATCCGGTGCTGTACACGGCGATCATCGGGGGTGTCGATGTTCTCTTGACAGGTGACAAGGACTTCGCGGGGACTGGCATTGAAAGGCCTCGGATAATGACTCCCGGCGGTTTTATGGACGAATTTCTCTATTGACGGCTAATGCGATCTCGAATACAGAGCTTATTGTGCTATCTTGAACGTATCCTTGCCATCGTCCCGAGCGTTCCTATCAACACCGAGGTCCCTCGTCACTTCGTTCCTCGGGACGACAGGGGTGCCGATTACGTTCGAGGCGACCGGGGCCGTTCCGAACGACGAAAACGGCGCTGTTCCGGTGGACGACGCCGTTGGCGTGATCATAAATGAAGCGGCGACAGGCGGGGGTGAGAGTGCCCTGGAAAGAGCGGGCATACCTGTTCCGGTTTTTTCCGTCAAACGTCCGGATTGAAGACCGCCGCCCCGGACTCGCTAGTCGTCCGGGCCGCGGTGGGCGGTCTCCTCCTCGTCGACCCAGTCCTCCTCCGTGTAGGACATGCCGTGCCGCCTGGGGACCTTCCGCTCCGGGCCCGGCCGGTACGAGGGGCAGCTCTTCGGGCCGTAGCAGAAGGTCTCGAAACGATACTTCTTACGCGACGGATTCCAGTGGTCGATGGTCATCTCCACCGGCATCCGGCAGCCCCAGATGCATTCCGTGCATTTCGCGTCGTAGGTACGGGCGGCCAGGCGACGATGCCCTCTGAAGCGGTAGGTCTCGAGGTCGGGAGGCAGGCCGCGAAAGGGCGGCCCTGCGGGAGTCTCGCCCTCGGCTTTCTTGACGACCTTGATCCCGCTCGTCTTGTAGAGGGACGCCGTCTCCTTTCGCTCGTCCTCGACCGGCGCGGAGCTGCCGCTCAGCTCCATGCCCGCCTCGAACCGGTGCTTCCTGTGCGCGGCCTCGCCGACTGCGATCAGGAACTCGCCGGGCTCTCCGTCGCAGGTCCCGTCGATGAGCAGCACATATCCCAGGTAGTTGTGGGATCGCTCGTCGAAGGACCTGGAGAGCCTGATGCGCGGCTGAACGGACACGACCCGTCCCGACCACGTCGTCTTCCCGGAGCTTGTACTTGAACCAGCCATTGATCTCCTCTCGCTTTCATCGAGTTTGAAAAGCACCCTGTGTATGCGGCGGACCTCGTCGTCGTCGTACAGTAAGAGAATTATTGCTCGGTTGAGTACAATAATTTCGACCGTCTCATCCGCCGAGATCAGCTTGAGCTCGTCGATCTGGACCGGCCAGCCCGCTCTTTCGTCGCCGTAAACGCCGTCCAAAGCGAACAGATCCTCGGTTTCAATCGCATCATGCAAATATGCGGTGATTTGATTGCCTTGCCATATGCTTACAGGCAGGTCTTCTAGTTTTGTCCCCTTTTCAAACGTCCCTCTGCGGTATTCGATCCGTTCCAGACGGTGTTCAAGACTCCGTTTCGTGCGTCCCATTCTGGTACCTCCATCACAATCCTCCGCTTCCGCTACGGATCAAGCCCGGCGTAGGCCAGCGCCAGTCTGGCCGCGATCCGCGCATTGTTGTAGACGAGCTGCTTGTTAGCCGCCAGGCTGCGCCCCTCCGTGACCTCGTTGAGCCTCGCCAGGATGAAGGGAGTTATCTCTTTCCCGCGCACGCCCTCAGACTCCGCCGCGTTCACCGCCTCCTCGATGCTGCGCGAGATCAGAGCAGGGTCCAGCTCGTGCTCCCTCGGGATCGGGTTGGCGACGACGATGCCCCCCGACAGCCCGAGAGACCACTTCAGGCGCATCACCCGCGCGATATCGCGGACGTCGTCGATCCGCTCGTCCAAGGGGAAGCCGCCGTCGCGGACGTAGAAGGCCGGGAAAAGGTCCGTGCCGTAGCCGATCACCGGCACACCGTGGGTCTCAAGCACCTCCAGCGTAAGGCCTATGTCCAGGATCGACTTCGCCCCCGCGCAGACCACCGCAAGTGGCGTGCTGGCGAGCTCCATCAGGTCCGCCGATATGTCGAAGGTCTGCTGCGCCCCCCTGTGCACACCCCCGATGCCGCCGGTCGCGAACACCCGCACCCCGGCGAGCGACGCACCTATCATCGTGCTTGCCACGGTAGTCGCGCCGTCCCCGCCGCTTGCCAGCACCATCGGCAGGTCGCGCCTGCTGACCTTGCGGACACCGGACGAGCGTCCCATGTGCTCCAGCTCCCCGTCGCTCAGACCAACGCGGATCACGCCGCCGATTATCGCGATCGTCGCGGGCATCGCGCCCTCTGCTCGGATGATTCGCTCGCAGGTGCGCGCGCTCTCCACATTCTCCGGGTAGGGCATACCGTGGCTGATGATGGTCGACTCCAGCGCGACCACGGCCCTCCCCTCGTTCAGAGCCGCAGCCACCTCGGGCGACGCCTTTACCCTGTCCTTGATCACCCTGTCGTCAATCATCCTGCTCCTCCTTGGTATCCAAATCCGCGCCGACGGACTCCACCGCCGACACGCTCATAAGCTCGCTCACCGCCCCGGCGCTCGCCAGGGTCAGGGCCGAGGCACACGACGCGAAGCGCGCCGACCTCTCCATCCCCCAGCCGCATAGCTCCCCGTAGACCACCGCCGCGGTGAAAGCATCCCCCGCGCCCGTGGCGTTCACGGGACTCACAGCAACGGCGGGCACCGTGCCGCACTCCTCCGGGGAAGCGTAAAACGCGCCCTCCGCGCCGAGCGTGATGTAGACCTTCCGCACCCCTCGGGCGAGGATGCGCCGCGCAGCCTCCTCCAGGCCTCCGTCGGAATTGATCGCTACCCCGGACAGGCAAGAGGCCTCCAGCCTGTTCATCTTCACGCAGTGAAAGCGCCCGAGAAGACTCTCCATTCGGCGGCATTTCCCCACCGACACAGGGTCCACGAAGACCCTCGGGCACAGATCCAACAGTCGCGCGAGCGCTGCCTCCGAAAGGCAAGCGTCGGCGACCGCGAGGGCCGCGCCGGACAGAAGCGGCGCACACTCGTCAAGGTGTTCGGCGGTCAGCTCGTCCAGGATGCTCATGTCCGACAGGGCCAGCGCCATGTCGCCGCCCTCGTCCATAATCGCCATGTAGACGGAGGACGATCGCCCCGGCAGCACCAGCGAATGCTCAAGCCCAACCCCGGCAAGGCCGCAGGAGGCACGGATCGCGCTTCCCCCCGCGTCGTCCCCCAGTGCCGTCACAAGCGAAACCGGCACCCCCAGGCGCGCCAGATTCTCCGCGATGTTCCTCCCCACCCCGCCCGGTCGGTTCTCCACCCTCCCCGGGTTGGAGTCGCGCGCAACCAGCACGGCGTCGGTGAAGCCCAGGATGTCCAGATTGGCCGCGCCAACGACGACTACGCGGCGTGTGCGATTGTTCAAATCTCAACCCCGCTTCCCTTTCCAGGTCGGACGACCTGCGCCGAGGCCATTCCCTGAACTCGATTTGGAAAACAAACGCCTTTCGGCGATCAGAGGATAAGCTTTTTGTCGGTGGTCTATCGACACCGCACCAAAAATAATGCTAAACGCCTGAGTTCATATCGCACGGCATCAGAGGAACTCAATGCTTGGAACAGAATTATACAGCAGCCGCGCCTCAAAATCAGTTATGGAAGAATTCAAAATCATCTCTTGACAAAAACAAAAAAAGTGATATAAATATTATGTATTTATGGTGAGGTGAAAGCCCCCAATCGGCCCTCCGGTCGAATTCGCTATCACGAAAGGAGTTGAAAAGTTTTGCTTGACCTCATGTTCACTCTATCGGGCGACACCATCCCGGCAGATCACGGTTATTATCTGCACTCGGCTCTCTCCGAACTCCTCCCGTTTCATCACGACAACAAGCAGCGCGGCCGCACGGGCGTGCACCCGATATCCGGAACCCTGTGCGGCGGCAGGAAGCTGGTCATAACCGACCGAAGCAGGCTGATCATCAGAGTTGCGAGGGACAGAGTCGCCGACTATCTGGAGCTGTGCGAAAAGAGACTTGAAATCGGCGACAGCAGCATCTTTGTCGGAGTCCCATCATCGAGAAGCCTTGTGCCGGCGGCGGCGCTGTGGAGCCGCCTTGTCACCATCAAGGGCTTCACAAGTCCGCCGGAGTTCCTTGAAGCGGCCCAAAGACAGATCGCCGACCTCGGCATAGAGGGGAAGGCCCGTCTCTTATTCAGAAAAGGCTTCTCCTCGAAGGAGGGCAAGACGGACAATCTGGCGAGCTCGCCCTTTGTCAAACGCACCCTCAACATAAAAGGCAGGGATGTGGTCGGCTTCTCCCTCGTAGTAGACGAACTGACCGCCGAGGAGTCGTTGACACTCCAAATGGCGGGCCTTGGAGGCCGTCGGAGCATGGGCTGCGGCATCCTCGTGCCTCTCCTCTAGGGCGAGCGCTATGGCGATTTTTGCGAAAAAGCCTGTTGTCATAGAGGGAGTGGAGCACGGAAAAACCCTGCTGCAGCACACTTTCGACGTGCTGGAGGCCTTGCACGCCCTGTTCGGCGACGAAGAAAGACCTACCCTGTTGGCGAAGCAGTGGCTCCGGTTCTTCCGAATCTCCGAGTCGGACGCCGCGCTCTTTTTTCAGAACGCGCGAATCGCCGTCATTCTCCACGACCTCGGCAAGTCCAACGAACACTTCCAGGCGGCCGTGAGGGGCCGAGGAGACCAGACGCTCCGCCACGAATTTCTAGGCGGGTGGCTGATTAGCCGCAAGCCCTTCAGGAGAGTTCTGGAAGCGGTGGAGAATGCCGATTTTCAAATCGTCCGGGCCTCCGTCATGGGGCATCACCTGAAGCTGGGAAGGGGAATTGCCGAGACGGCCGACTGTGAGAGGCCCTCGGTCGCGCTGCTTCCCGAAGGCATACAAAAGATCCTCGATCTCCTGACGAAGACCGTTCGCGTTTCGTCTGTCCCGAAGGATGCCATCCCGATACGCATAAATGTAAAGGGAGAGGCGGGGCAGTTCGCGGAGATAGAGCATGATCTGGAAAACGACTTCGACGACGACGGACGAACGGGACTGCTCCGCGCGGTGCGGACCGCGCTCATCCTGGCCGACGCGGCCGGTTCCGGCCTTGCGCGGGAGATGGGTAGATCGGTCCCGATCCCCCTGGCCGACTGGATCGGCAAGGCCTTCGACGACGGGGACATTCTCACCGGGCAACAGATAGAGGAGAAGGTCGTCGCTCCCCGATGCAGGCAGATAGAGGCCAAACGGGGGAAGCCTTTTGTCTTCTCCGACTTCCAGTTCGAGGCCGCCGAACTCCCGGATCGCGCCCTGCTGCTGGCCTCCTGCGGCAGCGGCAAGACCCTCGCCGCATGGAAGTGGGGAATGGGGGTCGCGTCTCGCCGTATCATCAGGCGGTTCATCTTCCTCTACCCCACCAGGGGCACGGCCACCGAGGGGTTCAAGGACTACGTCGCATGGGCGCCCGAGAGCGACGGCGCGCTGCTTCACGGCACGTCGAAATACGAACTCCAGGACATGTTCGACAACACCGACTCCCGTTACGACAAGGACTTCCTCGCAAACGACCGCCTCTTCGCCGTGGGCTTCTGGCAAAAGCGCATCTTCAGCGCCACCGTGGACCAGTTCCTCGCCTTCATGGGGCACGACTACAGGTCCACCTGCCTGCTTCCCCTGCTTGCAGAAAGCGCGGTCATCTTCGACGAAGTCCACAGCTTCGACGCGAGGCTCTTCTCGGCGCTTTTAGGCTTTCTTCGGGAATTTGACGTCCCCGCCCTGTGCATGACCGCCAGCCTCCCGCCCGGGAGGATCAAGCAGCTTGAGGAGAGCGGCCTCGAGGTCTTCCCGAAAAAACCCGAGAGCTACGCCGACCTGTGGAAGAACTCCTCCGCGCTTCGCTACACGGTGCGGAGAGCCACGAGGGACGAGGCCGTGCACGAGGTGGCTGAGGAGTGGAGAAAGGGTGGCAAGATACTCTGGGTGGTAAACACGGTGAAAAGATGCCAGGAGGCCGCCGAGGAGTTGGCGGCCATGCTCCCGGAGGCTCGGATAATCTGTTACCACAGCCGCTTTCGCCTCAAGGACAGGCAGGCAGCGCACAAGGAGCTGATCGCCGCTTTCCGCGAGGACGGCCCCATGATCGCAGTCACGACCCAGGTGTGCGAGATGAGCCTTGACCTCAGCGCCACCCTGCTTGTCTCCGAGTTCGCACCTCTCACCGCGCTGATACAGAGAATGGGGCGATGCAACCGCATCCTTGAGATCGAAGGCGGCGGCAGGGTCCTGCTCTATCCACCCGAGAGCGGGCGCCCCTATTCAGACGACGACATGAAGAACGTAGGCGACTTCGTGAACGAGATCGACGGACAGTTCGTAAGCCAGGTTCGTCTGCAGGAGCTTCTGGAAAAATACTCCCCCGCAACGCGCGAGATGATCAAACGTCTCTCGTTCATCGAAGAGGACGGCTTCGCGCGCAGCTCGGACAAGGGCATCCGCGACATCGACGATCACAGCGTTTCCGCGATACTTGAAAGGGACATCGGCGAATACTGGCGGCTCTGGAAGTCGGGATGCCCTGTTGACGGACTCGTACTCCCGGCGCCGTTCAAGAGCAC
>JAAYLU010000107.1 GCA_012521675.1 Synergistaceae bacterium
GTCGGCCAGCGCCGAGGAGATGACCGCGGGCATGGACAACGTCGCTCATTCCAGCGCGGAGATAGCCGAGCAGATCGGCCATATGAACAGCTCCATGGACGAGCAGGGCCGCATGACCGAGAGCATGGCGGCGACCGCGGCCGACCTGGTGAGGCTGTCCGAGGAGATGGAGAGGTCCGTGGCGAGGTTCAGGGTCGCGACGGGAGAGACGGGACTGGTGCCGAAGAAGTAGCGGCGACCGGGAACGCGATTCGCTAATGGAGAAGCAGGGCGCCTGGCGGCTCCCTGCTTTTTACTGTCTCTGTCATTCCGAGCGCTGGGGAAGGCGGCCAGAAGCATGCCGCCCAAGCGATCGACACGAACGGAAAAATCGTCCGTTCGGTCGCCTGCTTGTGTCATTCCGAGCGAACGCGAGGAATCCGGGTTTAACGACTGCGCCGGGGCGAGTGAACTACTCCTTCCCGGCGCAGTCGGCGCAGAGGCCGTACAGGGTCAGCTGCCTCTTGAAGACGACGCAGCCGGGGAGGGATTCCGGCACTCCCTCGCACTCGGCGCCCAGAGGGCTTTCGCTCGGGTCCACGTCGACCAGGGCCTTGCACTTGACGCAGAAGAAGTGGTGGTGCGGCTCTGCTGCGGTGTCGTAACGCACGCCGCCGTCGCCGAAGTGCTCGACCTCCGACACAACGCCCAGGTTGATCATCTCGCGTATCGTATTGTACACGGTGGTCCTGGAGACCTCCGGCATGGTCTCCAGGACCTTCCTGTAGACCTCCTCCACGGTCGGATGGGTCCTGTCGTGGATTAGAATGTCTATGATAAGTCGCCGCTGCGGAGTGAGCTTCAGACCTTTGGCCCTGAGCATTCCGGAGATCTGTTCGACAGAGCGCACGGCGGGTCACTTCCTTTCTCGTCTTATCTTGTAACAATTCTAAACAAAGATCTATTTTAAGTCAATAAAAAAGACCCCTTCGCGGGGTCTTTTTTCTCGGCCCTTGGCGAGCCTTCTCCAGGGCTACCTGTCGTAGATCTTGAACAGCGCCTGGGTGCCGAAGTCCTCTCCGCCCTCCCCGGCAAGCCTGGTGTAGAGCTCGAAGGCCTTTTCAAGCCCCGGGGCCTCCAGCCCCATCCGCTCGGACTCCTCGATGGCTATCCTCATGTCCTTTATGAAGTGCTTGACGAAGAAGCCGGGGGCGAAGTCGCCCGCGAGCATACGGGGCGCGAGGTTCGACAGGGACCAGCTTCCCGCCGCGCCTCCCGTGATGGCCGCCAGCACTCGCTCCGGGTCGAGTCCTGATTTCTTGGCGTATGCGACCGCCTCGCAGACTCCCATCATGTTCGACGCTATTGCTACCTGGTTGGCCATCTTGGTGTGCTGACCGCTGCCCGGACCGCCCATGAGCAGGATGCTCTTGCCCATCAGCTCGAAGAGGGGCATGACGTCCTCGAATGCCCCCTCGTCCCCGCCCGACATTATGGAGAGGGTCGCTTCCCTCGCGCCCTTGTCTCCGCCGGAGACGGGAGCATCCAGGGAGAGCAGACCCCTCCGCGACGCCTCTTCGGCTATGCGCCGCGCGAGGGCGGGACTGGAGGTCGTCATGTCGACCAGTATCGTCCCGGGTCGCGCTGCCTCGACTATCCCTCTCTCGCCGAGGTAGACATCCTCGACGTCTTTGGGAAAGCCCACCATGGTTATGACGACGTCGCTCTTCTCCGCGAGGGAGGATGGATCATCCTTCCACACGGCTCCCTGCGTCAGCAGATCCAAGGCTTTTTTCTTGGTACGGCTGTAGACCAGCAGATCGTATCCGCCCTTCAGTATGTGCCCTGCCATGCTGCGCCCCATGACTCCCAGGCCTATGAAGCCCACAACGGAGTTGCCCTTTACAAGTTTCATATCCTCACCCCCGGGGATTATTCGACGATTTCGAGCGTCGTTTCGTTCGTTCACAGAGAGGCTCTTCTCGGGTACAATGATACGGGTACAATAGTATCAGAGGTTTGCAGTACGGATTCAACCCTGGAACGCCCTGTATTCTAACCCTGTTTCAGAATAATGAAAAGGAGGCAGTTAGCATGAAGACGATTGAGAGGATTGAAGGGCTGCTCGGTGAAGAGGCGGAGAGCCTCCTGGGACACAAGTGCGCCACGGTCGACAAGTCGCTGCTGACTCTGCCCGGGCCGGATTTCGTGGACAGGGTGACGGCCCTGTCGGATCGCTCCGTCCCCGTGATGAGGTCGATGCAGGCGCTGTTCGACGCCGGGCGTCTCTCCGGCACCGGCTACCTGTCCATCCTGCCGGTGGACCAGGGGATCGAGCACTCCGCGGGCGCGAGCTTCGCACCGAACCCGATCTACTTCGACCCGGAGAACATCGTCAAGCTGGCGGTGGAGGCGGGATGCAACGCGGTGGCCAGCACCCTGGGAGTGCTGTCGTCCGTGGCCAGGAAGTACGCGCACAAGATCCCGTTCGTGCTGAAGATCAACCACAACGAGCTGCTGACCTACCCGAATACGCACGACCAGATACTGTTCGCATCGGTGGAGCAGGCGCGGGACATGGGCGCGGTGGCGGTGGGAGCGACGATCTACTACGGCAGCGCGGAGTCGTCCCGCCAGATCCAGGAGATAAGCGCGGCGTTCGAGATGGCCCACTGCCTGGGGATGGCGACAATCCTGTGGTGCTACCTGCGCAACAGCAACTTCAAGACGGCCGACAAGGACTACCACGTGTCGGCCGACCTCACGGGCCAGGCCAACCACCTGGGGGTCACCATAGGCGCGGACATAATCAAGCAGAAGCTGCCGGAGAACAACGGCGGCTACACGGCGCTGAAGTTCGGAAAGACGCACAAGAACGTCTACGAGGAGCTGACGACAGACCACCCGATAGACCTGACCCGCTACCAGGTCGCCAACTGCTACATGGGCAGGGCGGGGCTGATCAACTCGGGCGGCGCCTCAGGAGGAGAGAGCGACCTGGCCGAGGCCGTGAAGACGGCCGTCATCAACAAGAGGGCCGGCGGCATGGGGCTGATCCTTGGTCGCAAGGCATTCCAGCGTCCGATGAAGGACGGCGTCGAGATAATCAACGCGGTCCAGGACGTCTACCTGGAGGAGCAGGTTACCATAGCCTGATCCGGGGCGATTTTCCGGGGAGGGCCGGGCGGCTAGTCGGGTCGCCTGGCCTTCCCCCTTCTCTCCGTCGGGTCGAGCCGCAGGATGGCCACGGAGCCCAGCTCCTCCTCGCTGAACTCGTGGGAGAAGGACTCGCCCGCGAGTTTCTTCATGAGAGCGGTCAGGGCCTCGGCCTTCTCCGCGACGTCCTCGACGAAGCTCACCAGGCCGGAGACCACGACGCTCCTGTACGTAAGCCCCCACCCGCACGCGACGGGCGCCGGTATGAGCTCCACGTCGATCTCAGCCTGGAAGCAGGCCCTTGGGTTCTGCCTGAGCGCCTCGGTCTTGTGTCCCTCGGCGGCACAGTGAAAGTAGAGCGACTCTCCGACCGAGACGAAGTTCATCGGGACGACGTAAGGCTCGCCTCCGTAACACACGGCGAGATGCCCGTAAACGGCCCGGCCTAGAATGTCGTCTATCTCGGACTGATCCGTTATCTCCCTGTCGACTCTGCGCATTGGACGATTCATCTCTGCAACCTCCTCCCGCCGGCTCGAGCCGGGGTTTTCTTTTTCCCTTTTATGATATTATAAACGAGTTCTCTCGCTTTAGCGGTTATTGTGCTTTTTCTTCGGCGAATCGGAGGTTGATGAATATGTTGCTCGAGTTCGAACAGTGGAAGGACAACAAACAGGTCCGCGAGGCGACGGAGAGCTTCTCCGCCACGGCGGAGCGCTATCTTGCGGTGCGGGACTCCTCGGAGACCAACGACAGGATTGCCGCCCGGAGGTTCTGGAAGGATCTATCGGCTCAGTACTGGACCGTGGTCCTGGCCCTGGTCGACGCGAAGACCGCCCCCCTTCCCGACGAACTCGTCTTCGACGAGCAGGAGCGGCTCTTTCTCGACTTCGGGGTGGTGGACCAGAGGCTCACCCCCTTCCATACCGATCTGCCATCTGCGCTCAACTCAAGGGCGCCGGCGGGGCTTTTCCAGTACTATTCATTCTCCGACCACATAGCCGAGTGCTACAGCATGGTGATGAGCAAGCCGGTCACAGCGCCCAGGAGCGGCTACTCTATAGAAGCGAAGCTGTCGGTGATGAGAAAGCAGCTCGACGAGCTGAAGGTGAGGACAATGGACGTCCTTCCCGATCTACTGGGGATGGGAGGGGTCTACCCCTCGGAGGCAGAGGACATACTGGACGATTTCTTTCGCTGCATCAGGGCCTATACGGAGGTGCAGATGCGCACCCGGAAGTTCCGCGAGGCCGACGAGAAGGAGCGGCAGGCCATGTCGGTCGACAATCGCGCCTTCACCGAGGCGGAGAAGCGGATCAAGGGCGCCTTGAAGTTGAAGTCCGAGGAGGAAGAGGAGGAGATTCCAGACGGGGACCTGGACGAGTACAACCTTCAACCCCCCGCTCCCAAACTGACCGAGGAGGACATAAAGACCGCCGAGTTGCTGATCTCCTACAACAAGTCTCTCTCGCGAAACATAATCTACGTCGAGCAGGAGCTGATCAAGTGGGACCGGCGAGTTAAGAAAAAAGCGAAGGACCTGGAGATGGAGGCACCGCCCTTCCGCCGCAGAGAGCTTCGGAACATGCTGGAGACCAAGAAGGAGTACATCACCCTCACAGCCAAGTCAGCGAGGTTGGACGACTCTCAGCTCTGCCAGAGCGACAAACCCCCCTTCTCCATAGACAAGGCCGCCGGGCTGCTGGAGGAGATGGTCGCGCTCGACCCGGACATGCTGGTGGTGGCAAGGGTGAGGATGTACGGCATCCCGCGGGTCATCATGGTCCCGGGGCAGGGATTCGGCACGTACGACTGGAACGACCACACTCTGCTGCTCCCGGTATTTCCGACTTACAGCGCCGAGAAGGCAGCATTATACGCCCTCGGAACCTTCCGCTGGGACAGCGACGAGGACAGGGTGCTGAAGAACAGCTACGATCTGATAAAGGAGAACCGCAACAAGTCCATCCTGGAGTTGAACTCCTCGTTCTGCAAGGACTACTTTCTGTGGATGACGAAGGAGAAGAAGGGATACCGCATACTGCCGCGCGCCACGCACAGGGTCTTCGTGCAGATGTTCGCGCCGCAGAAGAGAGAGTGATTCGGGGAGGGGGCGCAGAACGATCGGGCGTATGGTCTTAACCGCGCTCGCCGTCATGTCCGCGGGCACCCGGTTACCACTTTCCGCCGCACGATACCAGCAGCGCGGCAATCGAGGTCGTGGCGGCAGGAAGCAGGTGAGAGCCCGTTCCCGCCATCTCCGCCACGAGAATGACCGCTGTCGCGGGAGTTCTCATAACCGACGAGATGAGTCCCGCCATCCCGGCCATCAGAAAGCCGACCTGCGATAACTGCGCCAATCCTGCCCGGGAGGCAACGGCCGCGTAGAGGGCGCCGAGGGCCGCGCCTACCGCCAAGGTCGGGTAGAACAGCCCCCCCGCAGCGCCGGAGCAGGTGCACATCACGGTAAACGCCAGTTTCACCACGAAGAGAAACAAAAGGACCTTGAGTCCGTACCCGCCGGATGCAATCGACTCTATCATCCCGTGCCCGCCCGTGAGCACCTGCGGCAGCAGCCGTGCCAGTACAAGTGCCGCCAAAGCGGGGGGAATCACTCGCCACGCCGGGGGCACCCTCTCGAAGGACGAATCCGCGACGGCGGACATCCGCCTGAACAGCACGCCCGCCGCGCCGCACAGGATCCCCAGGACCAGGTAGTGAGGCAGAAGTCCTGCGCTCGGCGCCGGGATCCCGCCGAAGGAGAAGAGGGGACCGGAGGCGAAGATTCCTCCGGCCAGGCGACCGGCGACCCAGGACGCGGAGAGAGCCGACAGCGCCGCAGGCACGGAGCGAGGGGCCACCGCCTCCATGACGAAGACCGCCCCGGCCAGCGGAGCGTTGAAGGTGGCCGACAGACCCGCCGCAGCCCCTCCCGCGAGCAGCAGCCGCCTTTCCTCGTCGCCTGCCCCGAGCAGGCCACCGACTCCCTTGCCCGCCGCAGCCCCCATCTGCACCGAGGGGCCTCCGCGGCCGAGCGACAGCCCGAGCGCGATGCCCAGCCCCCCCGCGGCGAACTTTGCGGCCAGCACCCGCCACCAGTTCATGGCAGGCCCTCCCGCGAACTCGTCCTTCACCCGAGGCACCCCGCCCCTGCGTGCCATGGGCGCCCGTTCCATGAGCAGGCCGATGACGACAGCGCCGGCAATCCAGAGGGGCAGCAGCGCAAGAGACGAGAGGGCCCCTCTCCCGGTAAGGGCGTGCATTGAGAAGGACTCGGCCTCCGAAAGCATCATCCTGTAGCAGGCGGACACGAGCCCTCCCGCGAGCCCGGCGACCAGGCCAAGAAAGACAGGCAGGGGCGAGAAGCCCCTCACCTCCCGCATGATCTAGCCATCCTGCTCCAGCAGTTCCGCCACCGCCGTCAAATGCTCCCTTATCGGCAGGTTCTGCGGGCACTTATCCTCGCACTCGCCGCACTTCACGCATACACTCGCCCTCGCCTCACGCTTGACGAACACGGGATATGTCGCCCTGGCCATCTCAAGGTCGTCGAACATAAAGGCCATGTTGTAGCGGTTGAAGCACTCGGGGATGTTCACCCCCGCAGGGCAGGGCATGCAGTACTGACAGGCGGTGCAGCCGACCTTCATTCTGGTCCGGTACTCGGCCGCCACCCTGTCGATCATGTCGAGCTCTTCGGCCGTCAGGGAGTTCGGCTCGCCGAGCTCCGCGGTAGCCAAATTGTCCTCGAGGTCGCTCTCAGCCGTCATTCCGCTCAGCACCACCCCGACCTCCGGACGGTTCCAGACCCAGCGAAGAGCCCATCCCGCGGGAGACAGCTTCCTGGGCGACTCCTCCCAGATTCTCATCATGGCGTCCGGTACGTTGCGGGCTAGGTTGCCGCCCCTCAGAGGCTCCATGATGACCATGCCCAGACCTCGCTCTGCCGCGTACTCGAGCCCCTCCGTCCCGGCCTGGTAGTGGGTGTCCAGGAAATTGTACTGGATCTGGCAGAAGTCCCACTGCCGGTCGTCCACTATCTCCTTGAACAGGGGAAGCCCGTCGTGGAAGGAGAAGCCGGTCCGCCTGATCCTTCCGTCGGCGAGCGCCCTGTCGAGGAAGGCTGCGTAGTCGTTGTTCTTCATGTTCGCCCACCGATCGGCGTTGAGGCTGTGCACCAGGTAGTAGTCGATATGATCCGTTCGCAGTCTCTTGAGCTGCTCGTCCAGGAAAGAGTCCATGTCCGACGGCTTCTCCACCAGCCACGAGGGGAGCTTGGTGGCGAGAAGCACCCTGTCGCGCCAGCCGCCCTCAAGGGCGCGGCCGACGACCGGCTCGCTCTCGCCGCCATGGTAGCCCCAGGCTGTGTCGACGTAGTTGACACCTCTCTCTATGGCCGAGCGGAGCATCGCGGTCGCCCTGGGCTCGTCGATACCCCCCTCGTCGTCAAGAGGAAAGCGCATGCATCCGAAGCCGAGAATCGAAACCTCGTCCCCCGTGCGGGGCATTTTACGGTACAGCATGAGTAAACGACCTCCTTTCAACAAAAAAACGACCCTGTACGATGTATTATCGCACAAGGCCGAAAAACCTGGAGGCCCCTCCTACGATTCAGTCATCCCGAGCGCTGGGGAAGGCGGCCAGAAACATGCCGCCAAGCGATCAACACGAACGGAAAAATCGCCCGTTCGGTCGTCTGCTTAGATCCCTCCGCCCGTTGGGCGTTCGGGATGACAAGCCATCGTCATCCCGAGCGAACGCGAGGGATCTCGCCCTTTTCCTTAGAAATCCAGCCGGGAGAGTATCTCGTCCAGCTCTCGTTCAGTCGACGTCAGCGCCGGCAGCAGGCGGATTTCGCCTCCCGCGCGGTTCACAAGAAGGCCCCTTTTGAAGGCGCGGCTCGCAACCTCGTCCGGGCGGTCCGTCCCTATCCCCGCCATCAGGCCGAGGCCGCGCACCTCTTTCGCCCAGGAGAGCCGCTCCAGCCCCTTGCGCAGCCTCTCGCCCTTGCGCTCGACTTCCTCCAGCAGTTTTGGAGTTACGTGCGCGAGTACGGCGCGACCGGCTGCAAGCGACACCGGGTTCGGCGCGAAGGTGGAGCCGTGGTCCCCCGCCCCGAAGGGGGAGAGTCCGCAGAATAGCGCCGCGCCGAGGGGCAGTCCGCCCCCTATTCCCTTGCCCATGGTGATTATGTCCGGCGCAAGGCCCCAGTGCTCGTAGGAGAAGTATCTTCCCGTGCGACCCAGTCCCGTCTGTATCTCGTCCGCGACTATCAGCACGCCCCTCTCCCGCCGAAGCTTCGCGGCCGTCGAGGCCAGCCCCGCCGGTATCGGGTGGACGCCGCTGTTCCCCTGCACGCACTCGAGGAAGACGGCTGCTATCTCCTCCCTGCGGGCGAAGTCGAGCAGGGCGTCGCCGTCGAGCGGGAGGAAGACACATCCGGGCAGCAGCGGCCCGAACGGCTCGCGCATGGCCGGGCTCCAGGTGATGGAGAGGGCCCCGGTCGTGCGCCCGTGGAAGTTGCCCTGAAACGACACGAGAGCTCCCCCGCGAAGCTTCCTGACGGCCTTGATCGCAGCCTCGGTCGCCTCCGCGCCGGAGTTGGCGAAGATGACCTCGCCCTCTCGACCCGTCATGGCCAGCAGGGCGTCGGCCAGCTTCGGCGCGTCCGGGTCGAGGAAGTAGTTCGAGATGTGGGCGTACCGTTCGGCCTTGGCGGTTATGGCACGGACCACGTCCGGGTGACTGTGCCCCAGGGGGAGAGCGCCTAGGCCTGAGAAGGCGTCCAGGAAGACTCCCCTGTCGGTGAGTATCTGTATCCCCGCGGCTCGCTCGACGACGAGGTCGAAAGGCGAGTAGACCGGCGACAGCATCGATCTACTCCGCGGGGCAGAACTCGTCGACCAGGGCCCGAAGCGCCTCGTCGCCGTTCACGCTCGACACGAGGGCGGAGATCTTGATCTCGGACGTGGTGGTGCCGAGCATCTCTATGCCCCTTCCCGCCAGCGCACGGAAGAAACGGGCCGCGACTCCGGGAGCGGACTTCATCCCGACTCCGACCGCCGACACCTTGACTACGTCTCGATCCTCCATGACACTCCACCCCTTCCACGGCGCGAGAGCGGTTCGCACCGCCTCCATTACCGTTTTGCCCTTGGCGTCGACCACGGTGAATGTCAGGTGAGTGTAGCCGTTCTCGTTCACGGTCGAGATCATGTCCACGTTCACCCCTCGATCGGCCAGGCCGCCGAACAGGGCGCTCACCGCCTCCATTGACGAAGGCATCCTGGCTATGCTCACCCTGGACTGGTTTTCATCGCCGGTGATGGCGGTCACCACCGGCTGTTCCAGCCATTCGGGAAGGCTGTTCACCACGCGTGTCCCCCTTTCATCCGAGAAGGTCGACGCGCAGTACAGGTCGACCGAGTATTTCTTCGCGATCTCCACAGCGCGGGAGTGCAGCACCTTCGCGCCCAGCGACGACAGCTCGAGCATCTCGTCGTAGGTGATGTACTCAAGCTTTCTGGCCGGGAACCTGTTCGGGTCGCAGGTGTAGACCCCCGGCACGTCGCTTAGTATCTCGCACGGACAGCCGCACTTCGCGGCTATCGCCACCGCCGACGTATCCGACCCGCCACGACCCAGGGTGGTTACGTCGCCGTCCGGGGTTATCCCCTGGAAGCCGGTGACCACCAGGACCCTGTGCGACTCCAGCCTGCGCTTCAGCCTGTCCAGGTTGAGATCCATTATGCGAGCGTTGCTGAAGTCGCCCGTCGTCGTCATCTCAAGCTGAAAAGCGTTGCACGACAGCGCCGGCACGCCCAGGTCGCCCAGCGCCATCGCCAGCAGCGCCGACGAGGTCTGCTCGCCAGTGGCCAGCAGCATGTCCAGCTCGCGCGGCGACGGGTTCGAGGAGACCTCCTGCGCGAGGGAGATGAGCATGTTGGTCGTCTTGCCCATCGCGGACACCACGACCACGAGGCTCTCCCCCTCGTCCACCCGCCTCTTTATCCCCGCCGCCACCTGCTTGATCTTATCCGGCGTGGCCACCGAAGACCCGCCGTACTTCCGAACTATCAACCGAGCCTCCCCTTTCCGGCCGCTACTTCAACTGCCGCAGGTCCTGGACTATGGCGGTCTTCGACTCGGTCTTGCCGTCGACCTCCTTGACCACCCTGGCGGGCGAGCCGGCAACCACCGTGCGAGGCGGGACGTTCACCGTCACCACCGAACCCGCCGCTACCACCGCGCCCCTGCCTATGCGCACTCCCTCCAGCACCACGGCGTTGGCGCCAACCACAAC
>JAAYLU010000108.1 GCA_012521675.1 Synergistaceae bacterium
CCATGACGCTGTTCAGCAGAGAGCTTTTGCCCGCCCCGTTCGCGCCTATGACGGAGACCAGCTCCCCCTCGTCCAGCCGGATCGAGACCCCGTTCACCGCCCTGATGTCACCGTAGTACACGGAGAGATCCCTGACCTCAAGAAGCATCGGACGAATCCCCCTTCCCCAGGTAGGCCTCTATCACCCGCGGGTCCTCACGGACATCCTGCGGGCGCCCCTCGGCGAGAAGCCTGCCGTGGTCAAGCACCACCAGTCTGTCCGACAATCCCATGGCCACCTTCATGTTGTGCTCGATCAGCAGCACTGATATTCCTGCGTCCCTCACCTGGCGAACCAGCCTGGACAGAAGCTCTATCTCCTCGTGGCGCAGACCCGAGAAGGTCTCGTCCAGAAGCAGCAGCCTCGGCTTAAGCGCTAAGGCGCGTGCCAGCTCAAGACGCCTCTGGTTGCCCAGCGGCAGCTTGCCTGACTTCACGTGAGCCAGTTCGGCTATGCCGACCTCCTCAAGAAGCCCCATCGCCTCCGAGCGGACCTCGGCCGTGTCGAAGCGGGCCCACGATGAGAACACTCCGCCGTAGTGCCTCAGCCCCAGTGCGGCGAGGACGTTGGTCAGCACCGAAAGGGTAGAGAAGGGCTTCACCACCTGGAAGGTCCTCCCAACCCCGAGAGAGGACATCCTGTGAGGCGGCAGCCCTCCAGTCGACCTGCCCTCGAAGAAGATCCTTCCCGAGGTCGGGGAGTAGACGCCGGAGACCAGGTTGAAGCAGGTCGTCTTCCCCGCGCCGTTCGGCCCGATCAGCCCGAGGATCTCGCCCTTTCTCATGGTGAAGGAGACCTCGTCGACCGCCTTCAGACCGCCGAAGTGTTTCGACACGGATTCCAGCCGGAGCAGAGCGTCATCCACGGCTCTCGCCCCCTCTCCATGGCAGCAGCCTGCGGATCAGGCCCCCCTCGCCCAGCAGCCCGTCGGGCTGAAAGCGTATCATCAGCAGAAGGATCGCAGCGTTCAGCAGCATCCTGTAGTCGACCAGCGGCCGGAAGACCTCCGGCAGAGCGCCAAGGATCAGGGCACCCAGCACCGGCCCCCAGAGGGTGCCTATCCCCCCGAGCACCACCATCGACATCATCATTATCGACAGAGGAAAGCCGAAGTCCGTCGCGCTGATGAAGCGCATCTGGTGCGCGTAGAGAGCGCCTCCGAGCCCGGCCATCGCCGTGCCTATAACGAAGGCGGTCAGCTTGAAGCGCACCGGCGACACCCCCACGCTCGAGGCCGCTGTCTCCTCCTCCCTTAGGGTGAAGCAGGCCAACCCCGCCCAGCTCCTAGTGAAGCGCCGCGAGACCGCCAGTGTCACCGCCAGGAAGGCGAGGCACATGTACAAATAGTTGAGCCCCTTCAGCCTCGTCCCGAACAGGTATATGCTCGGAATACCCCCTAACCCGAGCGCCCCTCCGAAGAAGGGGACGTACAGGAAGACCGACTCGACGATGAAGTTTATCCCTATGGTGGTCACCGCCAGGAAGTCCTCGCGCAGCCTCAGGCTCGGCATACCGAGCACCATGCCGATAACCGCCGTTATCAGCACCACCAACGGCAGCGCCGCCCAGAAGGTCAGCCCCGCCTTGGTAGTGAGCAGGGCGGAGGAGTAGGCGCCGATGCCGAAGAAGGCCGCGTGTCCCAGCGATATCTGCCCCGCGTAGCCGACGATGACGTTCAGCCCGCACGCGACTATCGCCTGTATGGTGATGAAAATGAGGATTGTGATATTGTACTCGCCCACGTCCGCGCCCCCTTATCTGCCGCCCATGAGGCCGCCCGGCCTCCAGAGCAGCACCGCTATCATCGCGATGAATGCCAGCGAGTCCCTGGGCAGCGGGATGTTCGCATACCCTATCAGCAGAGTCTCGCCCACCCCCAGCAGAAGAGACGCCAACACCGCCCCCGGAAGCGACCCAAGCCCGCCGACGACTATCAGGGCGAGGCACTTGTAGGCCGGCACGGCTCCCATCGTCGGGTAGACCTGGTTGAAGTAGATCCCGACCAGGATGCCGGCGATTGCCGCCACAGCCGAGCCGAGGGCGAAGGTCATGCTGACGGCGAGCGAACCGTTTATCCCCATCGCGCCCGCCACCTCCCTGTCCTGCGACGTCGCCCTGATGGCCAGCCCGAACTCCGTCCTGGTCACAATGAACCACAGAAGCAGCAGGACCACCGCGCTGACGACGTAGATCGAGATTATGGCCGGAGTGATGACGACCCCCTTGACGGTCAGGCCGGGAAAGGGCAGCTCCGCCGGGAATGTGAGTATGTACGGCCCGCCGACCAGCCGGAAGATCTCCTCCAGCGACAGGAAGACCGCTATGCTCCCTATCAGGGGCACGAAAGGCGGGTACTTCAGGAGCGGAGTGTAGACAAACCTCTCGATGACAACGCCAAGCAGAGAACAGAAG